>CAMDGP010000085.1 GCA_945897765.1 Chitinophaga pinensis | reverse complement strand
CCATTAAATTGGAAATGTGTATGGTACCTTCTTTTTCAACAATTCCACCTTGTGGATTTGAAGCGCTAGGTTTATTATGACGCTTAATTATGTTAACTCCTTCAACAACTGCACGCATTTTGTTGCGATCTATTGTTAAAATTTTTCCTTCTTGACCTTTTGATTCACCGCTAATAACTGTAACAGTGTCACCAACTTTAATATGTAGTTTCTTTTGCATGTTTAAAGATTTATAACACCTCAGGTGCTAGTGAAACAATTTTCATGTAATTATTCTCTCTTAGTTCACGTGCAACAGGTCCAAAAATTCGAGTGCCTCTCATCTCACCAGCTTGATTTAAAATAACGCAAGCGTTATCATCAAAGCGAATGTATGAACCGTCAGCTCTACGTATTTCTTTTCTGGTTCTTACTACAACTGCCTTAGCAACTGATCCTTTTTTTACTGCTCCATTAGGCATTGCGCTTTTGATTGCAACAACTATTTTATCGCCAACGGATGCGTAACGTCTTCTTGTTCCTCCTAAAACTCTGATGCACAATACTTCTTTTGCACCTGAGTTGTCAGCAACTGATAGTCTCGATTCTGTTTGTATCATTTCTCAGTTTATTTAGCTCTTTCGACAATTTCTACTAATCTCCAATTCTTTGTCTTACTCAACGGACGGGTTTCCATGATTTTCACTACATCACCTGTCTGACAATCATTTTTCTCATCATGAGCAACAAATTTGGTAGTTTTTTTCACAAACTTACCATACTTAGGGTGTTTCACTTTACGTTCAACAGCAACAACTATGGATTTATCCATTTTGTTACTCGTTACAATCCCTACTCTTTCTTTTCTTAAATTCCTCTTTTCCATAAATGCTTTTTAAATAACAAGCACTAAGCTTGAGATGAACGGTTTGTTAATTCAGTACTCAAACGTGCGATTAATTTTCGCATCTCTTTAATTCTCAATGGATTTTCGATAGGAGCCATTTTGTGTGTAAGTTTTAAACTTACATATTGATTTTTAAAATCTTTTAGACGACTATTCAAATCTTCGATTGACAATTTTGCGATTTCTTGTTTTTTCATAATAATAAATTAAACAGGTAAAACATAATCATTGCGAACAACGAATTTACATTTAACTGGTAGCTTTTGCGCAGCCAATCGCATAGCTTCTTTTGCAATTTCGTATGAAACACCATCTGCTTCAAACATGATACGTCCTGGTTTGATAACTGCTACCCAATGACTTGGTGCTCCTTTACCTTTACCCATACGTACCTCTGCCGGCTTAGAGGTTACCGGTTTGTCAGGAAAAATACGAATCCATACTTTACCCTCACGCTTCATGTATCGTGTAACGGCGATACGAGAAGCTTCTATTTGACGCGATGTGATCCATCCTGGTTCCAAAGACTTAAGACCGAAAGATCCGAAAGAAATGGTTGAGCCTCTATGAGCTATACCACGATTTCTACCTTTCTGTACTCTTCTAAATTTTGTTCTTTTAGGCTGTAACATTTCCTTTATTTTTTTCTAATTACTTTTTCTTTCTTTTTGCGTTGTTTGGCTTGCGGTCTCGGTCATTTCCACCGTTGTTGCTACCACCACCTGAAGTAGAAACTCCAATATTTGGTGCTAAATCTCTTTTACCGTAAACTTCTCCTCTACAAATCCAAACTTTTATTCCCAATCTACCATAAGTAGTATGAGCTTCTGACAATGCATAATCAATATCTGCTCTAAAAGTATGTAATGGTGTTCTACCATCTTTGTACATTTCTGAACGCGCCATTTCTGCGCCATTCAAACGACCAGAAATTTTGATTTTTATACCTTCTGCACCCATTCTCATGGTACCTGCAATAGCCATTTTTATTGCTCTTCTAAATGAAATACGAGCCTCTAATTGTCTAGCAACACCATCAGCTACTAAACGAGCATCAAGTTCTGGTCTTTTAACCTCAAAAATATTGATTTGAATTTCTTTCTTAGTTAATTTTTTTAACTCCTCTTTCAATTTATCAACTTCTTGTCCACCTTTACCAATAATTACTCCTGGACGAGCAGTATTTATTGTTACAGTAACTAATTTTAAAGTTCTTTCAATGATAATTTTTGCAATGCTTGCTTTTGCTAAACGAGCGTTCAAATATTTACGTATTTGATCGTCTTCAACAATTTTATCTTTGTAATCATTACCTCCATACCAATTAGATTCCCAACCGTGGATGTAACCTAATCTATTTCCTATTGGATTCGTTTTTTGTCCCATTTCACCAATTATTTAGTACCATCAACAACGATGGTTACGTGATTTGACCTTTTTCTAATTCTGTGTGCTCTACCTTGCGGTGCAGGTTGGATTCTTTTCAACATAGTACCACAACCAACTTCAATTGTTTTAACAACCAATACTTCTTGACTGATATCAGCGCCTTCATTTTTCTGCTCCCAATTAGAGATAGCAGAACGAAGCAACTTGCCAAGACTAGTAGAAGCCTCTTTGCTATTAAAATTAAGTATGTTTAAAGCTTTATTTACTTCAACTCCTCGTATTAAGTCAGCAACTAATCTCATTTTTCGTGGTGAAATCGGAGAATTCTTAAGTTGTGCAATCGCAATTGCTTTTTTTGACTTTTTAAGCTCTTCAGCTCTTAAACGTTTTCTAGCTCCCATGACTGTATAATTTCTTAACGTTTTTTATCTTTCTTATTTCCACCATGGCCACGGAAGTTTCTTGTTGGTGAAAATTCACCTAACTTATGACCTACCATATTTTCAGTAACAAAAACAGGAATAAATTTATTTCCGTTGTGAACTGCAAACGTGAATCCTACGAATTCTGGCGTGATGGTTGATGCTCTTGACCAAGTTTTTATAACAGCTTTACTGCTAGAAACTTTAGCATCATCAACTCTTTTCATTAATTTATAATGAACAAAAGGCGGTTTTTTTAATGAACGACTCATATCCTAATATCTATTTTTTTCTTCTTTCAACAATAAACTTATCTGAGTATTTGCTTTTAGATCTAGTTTTAAATCCTTTAGCTGGCATACCGTTTCTTGATCTTGGGTGACCTCCAGAATTTCTTCCTTCACCACCACCCATTGGGTGATCAACTGGGTTCATAACAACACCCCTTACACGAGGACGTCTACCTAACCATCTTGATCTACCTGCCTTGCCAGAAACAACCAAGTTGTGTTCAGCATTTGAAACTGAACCAATTGTTGCAAGACATGTAGTTAAAATCATTCTTGTTTCACCTGATGGCATTTTAATTGTAGCATATCTACCATCTCTTGCATTCAACTGTGCGTAAGTACCAGCTCCTCTTGCAATTGAACCACCTTTACCAGGTTTTAATTCAATATTGTGAATCACAGTCCCTAGTGGAACATCTGATAAATACATAGCGTTTCCGATATTTGGTGTCGCAGATTTTCCAGAAACTATTGTATCACCTACTTTAACACCTGTCGGAGCGATAATATACCTTTTTTCACCATCGGCATAAAACAAAAGAGCGATGTGCGCTGTACGATTTGGATCGTATTCAACTGTTTTAACGGTTGCCGGGATGTCAAATTTATCACGTTTGAAATCAATGATTCGGTATCTTTGTTTATGACCGCCACCTAAGTAACGCATAGTCATTCTACCATCATTATTTCTACCACCAGATTTTTTCATACTAGCCAATAGGCTCTTCTCAGGTGCAGATGCGGTAATCTCTGCAAAATCAGTCGCTACTTTGTGGCGCTGACCTGGGGTTGTTGGTTTAAACTTCTTTAGACTCATTATTCAGTCATTAATAATTGTTAAACAAATCAATGGTTTCTCCATCCGCAACAGTTACTACAGCCTTTTTCCATTGTTTACTTTTTTGTTCAACAACGCCTTTATTGGTGTACTTCACAGAGGATACCCCACCGCCATAATTTAATGTACGAACATCTGTGACATGTACTCCATACATTTTCTCGACGGCACTTTTAATTTCTATTTTATTTGCCTTTCTATCTACCTCAAAAGTGAATCGATTCATTTTTTCGCTTGCAAAGGTAGCTTTTTCTGTTATAATAGGCTTCTTAATAATCGTTTGCATAACTTTTTAGTTAAGGATGTTTTCAATTTTGTTAACAGAACTCTCTAGTAACACTACTTTTTTTGCATTCAAGATGTCGTAAGTGTTGAAAGAATCAGCAGTAACAACTTTGATTTTGTTTAAATTTCTAGAAGCTAGGTAAACATTATCAGTGCTTTCTCCTAAAATCATCAAAACTTTTTGATTATCTAATTTCAATGCGCTGATCAAAGATTTGAAATCCTTTGTTTTAGCAGCTGTGAAATTGAAGTCTTCTATAATTAATAAACCATCATTCTTAGCTTGAAAAGCCAATGCTGATCTTCTTGCTAATCTTTTCAACTTGATATTCAATTTGAAGTGATAGTTTCTCGGACGTGGTCCAAAGATTCTTCCTCCACCAACTCTAGTTCCAGATTTAGCACTACCTGCTCTTGCTCCACCAGTTCCTTTTTGTTTCTTAAGTTTCTTGGTTGATCCAGCTATTTCGTTTCTTTCTTTCGATTTGTGAGTACCTTGTCTTCTGTTAGCTAAATGTTGTTTGACATCTAAATAAATAGCATGATTGTTTGGTTCGATACCAAAAACTGTTTCAGATAATTCAATTGCTTTTGAAGTAACTGAACCTTTTGTGTCGTATATATTTACTTTCATTACTTTTTAATTGTTAGAGTTGAACCAATAGCTCCAGGAACAGAACCTTTAACAATAAGAATGTTTCTGTCAGTCAAAACTTTAAGGATAACTAAGTTTGAAGCTAATCTTCTCTTATTCCCCATTTGACCTCCCATTCGCATTCCTTTAAATACACGTGCAGGATAAGAACAAGCACCAATAGATCCAGGAGCACGAAGTCTGTTATGTTGACCGTGTGTTGCTTGACCAACTCCACCGAAACCATGACGTCTTACAACCCCTTGAAATCCTTTTCCTTTACTTGTACCGATTACGTCAACAAATTCTCCTTCTTGGAAAATAGCAACATCAACTGAGTCACCTATTGATACATTTTCAAAACCTTTGAACTCCACCAATTTTGCTTTGGGTGTAGTATTCGCTTTTTTGAAATGACCTTTCAATGCATTTGGAGTATTTTTTTCTTTTTTCTCTCCAAAACCTAGTTGAACAGCTTCGTAACCATCTCTGTCTTGTGTTTTGATTTGAGTCACAACACAAGGACCAGCTTCAATCACCGTGCATGGTAATGATTTACCCTCAGCACTATAGATGCTAGTCATTCCGACTTTTCGACCAATTATTCCTGGCATATTCTAGTTATTAAAAAATTTACACTTTAATTTCAACATCAACACCACTCGGAAGCTCTAACTTCATTAAAGCGTCAACTGTTTTTGATGAACTACTGTAGATGTCCATAAGACGTTTATAAGCACACAATTCGAATTGTTCTCTCGCTTTTTTCATTACGTGAGGAGAACGCAATACTGTATAAATTCTTTTGTGTGTTGGAAGTGGAATAGGACCACTTACAACTGCTCCAGTAGACTTTACTGTTTTTACGATCTTTTCAGCCGATTTATCTAAAAGGTTGTGATCGTATGACTTCAATTTTATTCTAATTTTTTGACTCATCTGCTCAGTTATTATTATGCTGAAATTTTACCATTTGCTTTCGCAATTACATCTTCTGCTACTGTCTTTGGAGCCTCTGCGTAATGAGAGAATTCCATTGATGAACTAGCTCTACCTGAAGTGATTGTTCTCAATTGAGTAACATATCCAAACATTTCAGAAAGGGGAACGTCTGCTTTTAATACTTTCGCACCATTACGATCATCCATTCCTTTCATCATTCCACGACGTCTGTTTAGGTCACCTACAACATCACCCATGTTTTCTTCAGGAGTTACAACTTCTAATTTCATGATTGGCTCTAATAGAATTGGAGAACATGATCTTACCGCTGCTCTGTATGCCATTTTCGCACACAATTCAAATGATAGTGAATCCGAATCGACATTATGGTAAGAACCATCAATCAATTCTACTTTCATTGCTTCAAGAGGGAATCCCGCAAGCACACCATTTTTCATTGACTCTTTGAATCCTTTTTCAACTGAAGGGATAAATTCACGAGGAATGTTACCACCTTTAATACTATTAATGAATTCTAATCCTGTTTTTTCTGGATTATCTTGAGCTGAAATTTTAACTAAGATGTCTGCAAATTTACCACGACCACCAGTTTGTTTCTTGTATTGCTCTCTGTGTTCAGTTGAACCAGCGATTGCTTCGCGATAAGCTACTTGAGGTGCACCTTGAGATACTTCTACTTTAAACTCTCTTTTTAAACGGTCAACAATAATTTCTAAGTGAAGCTCACCCATTCCAGAAATAATTGTTTGTCCTGTTTCTTCATCAGTTTTAACTCTAAACGTAGGGTCTTCTTCAGATAATTTATTTAATCCGATAGATAATCTGTCCGTATCAGCTTGTGTTTTAGGCTCAATTGCTAAACCAATTACAGGTTCAGGGAATACCATAGATTCAAGAACGATTGGTGCATTCTCAGCACACAATGTATCTCCTGTTTTGATATCTTTAAATCCAACAACAGCACCAATATCACCAGCTCCTAATTCAGGAATTTGATTTTGTTTATTAGCATGCATTTGGAAGATTCGAGAAATTCGTTCTTTGTTTCCTGAACGTGTGTTCAATACGTATGAACCCGCTTCTAATTTACCAGAATAAGCTCTTACGAAACACAAACGACCAACGAAAGGGTCCGTTGCAATTTTAAATGCTAAACCAGCGAAAGGCTCATCTACAGAAGGTTGTCTCACGATTTCTTCGTCTGTTTTTGGATTGATTCCAGTAATACCGTCGATATCCATTGGTGAAGGAAGAATTTCCATAACCATATCCAGCATTGCTTGAACGCCTTTGTTTTTAAACGAAGAACCACACATCATAGGTACAACTTTACCAGAGATAGTAGCTGCGCGTAATGCATTTAAAATTTCTCTTTCTGTCAATGAATTTTCGTCTTCAAAGAATTTCTCCATTAGAGACTCATCAAATTCAGCAACAGCTTCTAATAATTCACTTCTTAAACGTCTTGCATCATCAATGATATCAGCTGGAATTTCAACTTCTTTGAAGGTCATTCCTAGATCATCTTCATTCCAAACAATTCCTTTAAAGTTGATTAAGTCAACAACTCCTTTAAAGTTATCTTCGTCACCAATATTTATTTGTAAAGGTAATGCTTGACTACCTAGCATTGTTTTAACCTGAGAACATACTTTCAAAAAGTCAGCACCTTGACGGTCCATTTTATTAACGAAACCTATTCTTGGAACATTATAATTGTTAGCCAATCTCCAGTTAGTTTCAGATTGCGGTTCCACACCATCAACTGCTGAAAACAAAAACACTAAACCATCTAATACACGTAATGAACGGTTAACTTCAACTGTAAAGTCAACGTGTCCAGGAGTGTCAATAATATTAACGTGATAAACTTGGTCTCTATAATTCCAATTTAATGTTGTAGCAGCTGAAGTAATTGTAATACCTCTTTCTTGCTCTTGCTCCATCCAATCCATTGTTGCAGCACCATCATGTACTTCTCCAATTTTATGACTTACACCACCGTAGAAAAGAATTCTTTCAGTCGTTGTAGTTTTACCTGCATCGATATGAGCAGCAATACCAATATTTCTTGTAAATCTAAGATCTCTTGCCATTGTTATTAGAATCTAAAATGTGAAAACGCTTTATTTGCTTCTGCCATTCTCATAGTGTCTTCTTTCTTTTTGTAAGCAGCACCTTCTTCCTTAGCGGCAGCAATAATTTCTGATGCTAATTTTTGAGACATTGTTTTTTCGTTTCTCTTACGAGCATAACCAATTAACCATTTCATTGCAAGTGAAGATTTTCTATCTTCTCTAACTGGAGTTGGAATTTGGAACGTTGCACCACCAACACGGCGACTTCTAACTTCAACCGCTGGTGTAACATTTTCCAATGCTTTTCTCCAAATGTCTAGTCCTTCTTGTTCTTCATTTTTCTTATTTACGATTTCAATTGCATCGTAAAAGATTTTGAAAGCTAAACTTTTTTTACCTGAAAACATCAAGTTATTTACAAATTTTGTAACCACCACATCCTTGAACTTTGGATCTGGCAGAATAGCAATCTTTTTGGCTTTTCTTCTTCTCATTTTTCTAAAGCTTTTTTAAATTATTTCTGCTTAGGACGTTTTGTTCCGTATTTAGATCTTCTTTGGCTTCTACCTTGCACTCCTGCTGTATCTTCAGCGCCACGTACAATGTGATAACGAACTCCTGGAAGGTCTTTTACCCTTCCACCACGTACTAAAACCAATGAGTGTTCTTGAAGATTGTGACCTTCACC
>CAMDGP010000084.1 GCA_945897765.1 Chitinophaga pinensis | reverse complement strand
TGGAAAAATGAAGCCAAAGGAAATGCAGCGGTTCATTGTGTTATCGTTTCTTTCGCAACATTTGACAAATCAAAAAAAATAATTTTTCAATATTCTGATTTAAATTGTGACCCTGTTCCAATTTTGGTAAAGAATATAAATCCATATTTAATTGAGGGACAGGATTTCGCTTTGAATTCACGAAATAAACCTTTATGCTCTGTTCCTGAGCTTGTTTTTGGAAATATGGCAAACGATGGAGGATCCTTAATATTGCAAGATGAATTAGAATATAAAACTTATATTGAACAAGAACCAGCTGGTAAGAAATATATTAAGCCATTTGTAGGCTCAGTTGAATTAATAAATAATTTAAAAAGATTTTGTTTTTGGCTAGTGGATATTAATCCATCTGAAATTAGAAGCCTAAATTTATTAAGTAAGAGGATAGAAAAAGTAAAAGAATTTAGGTTAAACAGTTCCCGAGAGGCAACAAACAAATTAGCTCAATTTCCTTATCTTTTTGGGGAAATTCGTCAAAAGCCTGGAAATATCCTAGTTGTTCCAAGAGTTTCTTCAGAAAATCGAAATTATATCCCAATTGCTTTTTATGATTATGAAACCATTATTAATGACCGCTGCACATTTATGAACAATGCTTCAATTTTTCATTTTGGAATAGTGACATCATTAATGCACATGATTTGGATGAAAACAACATGTGGAAGATTGAAAAGTGATTACAATTATTCGAACACTATCGTCTACAACAACTACCCTTGGCCGGAAAACCCAACAGACAAGCAAAAAGAACAGATAGAAAAAGCGGCGCAAAAGGTCTTGGATGCACGGGCAGAGTTTCCAAATAGCTCGTTAGCAGATTTATACAATCCGCTTACAATGCCGCCCATTTTGGTAAAAGCACACAATGAGTTAGACAGAGCCGTAGATTTAGCCTATCGCCCGCAACCGTTCACTTCGGATGCCAACCGCATGGAGTTTTTGTTTGAATTGTATGAGAAGTATACTGCTGGGTTGTTTGCGGTGGAGAAAAAGAAAAAGGGAAAATTAATTCGCCGCGACAAATGAAAAATCGAAAAAGGAATCCGCTTTCTTTGTCAGATTTTGAAAATGAATTGCAGAAAAATAAAATCACGCTGCTTGGTGTATCAAAAGATGATTGGTTTGATATATTTACAAAAAAAAAGAGGTGTACATTTATTTGAAAAATAATGTTAATTTCATAGTCTAAATAATTCTAAAATAAATTTGAAATGAGAAAATTTACTTTACTTGCCTCTGTTTTATTTGCCTCTAATTTTTCATTTGGGCAATTATTTTCAGATGATTTTGAGAGCTATGCACTTGGTTCGTATGTGGGTCCACAGTCAACAAACTGGTCAACTTGGTCAGGAACTGAAGGAAATACAGAAGATGTTAAAACAACAGATTTACAAGCTTTGAGTGGTGCACAATCCGTTTATTTTGCTTCCACAGTTGCCAATGGCGGTCCGCAAGATGTACTTTTGAAATTCGGTCAAGTCTACAACAGCGGGGTATTTACCTTGGAAAACAATTTTTATGTAAACACAGGAAAAAATGCCTATTTCAACATTCAAGGCACACAAACGCCTGGTACAACTTACACGTTGAATGTCAACATGGACGCTGGAGTTATTCGAATTGATGATGGAACAACTTCCGATTTAGCGGTTGGTTCTTTTAACCACGCAACTTGGTTCAATTTGAAAATTGTTGCAAATCTTACATTGAAAGTTTGGAAAGCTTATGTGAATGGTCAACTTTTTTCAACGTGGACAAATGGTATAAATTCAGTTGCAGCAGTGGATTATTTTCCAATTCAAAACAGTCAGTTTTATGTTGACGATGTGAGTTTTGATCACCAAACTTATACTTTACCAGCTTTGAATGCATTGACGACACAAATCGTTACAACAGGCGAAATTGCTGGTCAAACGTTTGCTCCTCAAGTGAGAGTTTTAAACGGCGGAACAACAGCAATCAATTCGTTTGATGTTGATTTTGAATACAATGGATTGACTTATTCTACGTCGGTTGCAGGTCAAAATTTGGCAAGTTTAGCAAGTTATTTGGTTACGATGCCAGCAATAACTTTAGCACCAACAAATGGCACTTACACAGCGATTGTATCAAACGTAAATGGAGGAGTGGATGATACTGGAGCAGATGATACTTTAACGAATTTGATAAGTCCAATTGTGCCAGCTGCAGGGAAATTAGTGGTGAGCGAAGAAGGAACTGGAACTTGGTGTCAATGGTGTCCAAGAGGAGCTGTTTTCATGGATCAATTCTCACAAAAATACGATGGTTATTGGGTTGGAATTGCTATTCATAACGGAGATCCAATGACAGTTACAGAATACGATGCTGCTTTTGGAAGTTTAATTTCTGGTTATCCAAGTGCTACAGTTGATAGAGGTGTAGATGTAGATCCTTCTGCAATGTCTTCACAATTTTTTCAACGACTGCAAGTTGCACCTAAAGCTACTTTAGTAAATGGTGCACTTTGGGATGCAACTTCAAGAACATTAAATGTATCGGTAACAGCAAACTTTTCCGCAAGTGCAACAAGTAGCTACAAACTAGCTTGTGTTTTGACTGAAGATGGTGTAACAGGAACTAGTTCTTCTTACAATCAATCTAATTCGTATGCAGGTGGCGGAAATGGAGTTATGGGTGGATATGAGACAAAACCAAACCCTGTGCCAGCAGCTCAAATGGTTTATGATCACGTAGCAAGAGCAATCGCACCGAGCTTCGCAGGTTACACTAATAGTTTCCCCGCAACTGTAAGTTCAGGAGATAGCCACACATTGAATTTCACGTTTGAATTACCTTCAACTTGGGATGAAAATGAAATGCACATTGTTGGTTTATTAATTGATCCTACTGGGAGAATCGACAACGCTGGAACTGCAACTATCGCAGACGCTGTAACAAATGGTTTTGTGGATGGAAGCAATGCAGGATTGTTTGAAGCTTTGGAAAACCAATTAGATGATGCTGTTAAGATTTACCCAAATCCAACTTCTACATCTACAACTATTAGTTTGAATCTTAAAAATGAAGCTCAAGTTGATATGAAATTAATTGATTTGTCAGGAAAAGTTATGGCTGCAAGAAATTATGGTTCAATTAACGGTACTTGGTCTGTGAATTTAAATACAGCTAATTTAAACGCAGGTGTTTATTTAGTAGAATTGACAATCGACGGAACGAGAGTGATTAAAAGATTAACTATTGAATAAAAATTCTTGATTCTTGATTTTTAATTAGGAATTCAGCTTAAAAATATATTTATAGTCACCGATTTTAATAATTCAAAACTAAAAAGGCTACTTCGATTGAGGTAGCCTTTTTAGTTTAAATAGATTTTTTTATTGAAAATTGAACCTCTTTTTTTTGGTAAAATGATTACATTCAGTTTTTTATATCAAAAATCAGTGTGCAACTTTATGGTAAAAATAGTGTCTCTTCATTATTAAATTTACTTTATTAAATTATGAAAAAAATAATAGGATTAACATTTACTTTTTTGGTGTCGATTAGTTATAGTCAATTAGTCATCTCCAACCAAGGAGGAAATGCATTGAACATAGTGACTTCCCTCGTAGGAAATGGTATAACTGTATTGAATCCTATTATCAATTGCCCCGCCAATTCCTACGGAACATTTTCAAATGGAACTTCAACCTGTATTAACCTAAATACGGGTATAGTTCTTTCCACAGGAAATCTTGCAAATATTGGCCTAGCAGCAGGAACACAGAGTTTTGGTCCAAATTTCAGTAATCAAATGTGCGGAGGAAATGGTCCCGTAAATTCAGTTTGTTGCAATGATCCCCAATTAAATTCGTTAGAGGACCTCGCTGATTATGATTGTTGTATACTAGAATTTGATGTAGTCCCTGCTTGTTCAACTTTGCAAATTCGTTTTGTATTTGGATCCGAGGAATACCCTGAATTTGTAAACTCTGACTATAATGATGCGTTTGGTTTTTTTGTAACGGGAGTAAATCCAGCTGGTGGTTCATATACGAACACAAATGTAGCAACCTTGCCAAATGGAGCGATAGCTAGTATTGATAATGTGAGTCCGGTAACAAACTCGGCTTATTACATTAATAATCAAAACTGTACAAATATTTCTTTAGATGGAATAACAACTGTTTTAACCTCTACAATCAACGTTTCTCCCTGTCAGACATATCATTTTAAATTAGCTATAGCAGACGCTGGAGATCCCATCTATGATTCAGGAGTTTTTGTTGACTTTTTAGAATGCGTTAATACCATGACGTTGGCTACAACCTCTGCACCTTCAGGATGTTCAGGTAATATGGGATCAGCAACAGCAACAGTAACTGCAGGATTCCCTCCTTATACCTATTCTTGGAATACGACACCCCCTCAAACTACCGCTACCGCTACAGGCTTAGCACCTGGTACATATACCGTTACCGTTGATGATGCAGGGGCATGCACACCACCTATAACTCAAACAATCATCGTAGGAACAAGCGGTGTAACTACAACTCCTACCTTTAATCAAGTACCACCAATTTGTTCGGGCGAAACATTTACCTTAGCTACAACATCCACAAATAATATCACCGGAGCTTGGACACCTGCAATTAATAATACCGCAACTACAACTTATACATTCACCCCAACAACAGGACAATGTGCGACTACCACAACGATGAGTGTTACGGTAAATATTCCAATTACTCCTGTTTTCACCCAAGTAGCTCCCATTTGTTCGGGAGGATCAATACTATTACCAACAACTTCTACCAATAGTATAACTGGAACGTGGTCTCCTGCAATAAATAATACCACAACAACAAACTATACTTTTACCCCAACTTCAGGACAATGTGCTACTAACCAAACAATGACGGTTAATGTCGGGCCACCAACAACTCCAACCTTTAATCCAGTTGGGCCTTATTGTTCGGGTTCTTCTATCCCGGCTTTGCCAACGACCTCAACTGAAGGATTCACAGGGACTTGGTCACCGGCGATAAACAATACAGCCACCGATACCTATACCTATACTCCATCAGTAGGTCAATGTGCAAATTCTCAGACAATAACGATTACAGTCAATCAGCCCACAACACCAACATTTAATCCATGGGGCCCATATTGTCAGAATGACATCATTATTCAAGTAATTCTCCCAGAAACTTCAAATGAAGGAATAAACGGAACGTGGAATCCGGCAATGGTATCTACTTCGGTTGCAGGAAACATTTCACATACATTTACCCCATCGGCAGGACAATGTGCCAACAATCAAACGATGATAGTAACTGTAAATCCGCTTATAACACCGACTTTTACCCAAGCCGGCCCAATTTGTTCAGGTGGAACTTTCACCTTACCAACTTCATCAGATAATAGTATAACGGGAACATGGACTCCTGCAATTAATAATACTGCATCAACAACTTATACATTCACTCCAACTTCGGGTCAATGTGCTGCCAATCAAACAATGACGGTAACGGTGAATCCATTAGTTACTCCAACCTTTACCCAAGTGGCTCCAATTTGTGTCGGAGGTTCGTTTTCACTTCCAACTACTTCGACTAATTCAATTGCCGGTTCTTGGTCACCCACTATCGATAATTCGTCAACAACTAATTATACATTTACTCCTTCCATAGGTCAATGTGCTGTCAATCAAACAATGACAGTTAGTGTAGGTCCCCCAGCAACTCCTACTTTTACCGCAATTGGTCCTTTCTGTGAAGGAGATAACATTACGCTACCGACAATTTCCAATGAAGGATTTACAGGTACATGGTCGCCCGCTGTTAATAATACTGCAACAACAACTTATTCATTCACACCAACCGCTGGTCAATGTGCATTAGATGGAAGTTTTAGTGTGACAGTAAACCCAATTCCAACAATACAAATAAATGAAACACCGTCAATTTGTGTTGGACAATCGGCAACCTTAACTACTACAGTTTCTGCAGCTGGAGGAACTTATTCATGGCAGCCAGATGGTGAAACAACGAATCAAATTACAGTATCGCCAGCTGCTACAATAAACTATTCTGTTTCTTATACAATTAATGGATGTACAAGTACTCCTGCTTCAACAATAATTACCGTAAATCCAAATATCCCTGTAGACGCAGGCCCCAATATTTCAATATGCCTAGGAGAACAAATTACTTTAACTGCCAGTGGCACGCCAAATAATACATGGTCTGGAGGCGTTGTAGATGGAACTTCTTTTAACCCGAATCAAACAACTGTTTATTACGTAACGGGCACAAGCTCGAATGGATGTGTAACGACTGATTCAGTTATTATTACTGTTAATATTAACCCTATAATTAGTGCAGGAAATCCTCAAACGGTTTGTATTGGTCAACAAGTCAATTTAACAGGAAGTGGAGCTGGATTGGGAGGGAATTATGCTTGGGACAATGGCGTTATTGATGGGCAATCTTTTGCAGCAAATGGTACGATAACATATACCGTTACAGGAACCGATGCGAATGGATGCTCTGGAACCGCAACAGTATTGATTACCGGATTACCTGTTCCTGTTGCACAATTTACTGCCAGTCCTCAAAGTGGTGAGATCCCATTAAATGTAACTTTTACGAACTTGAGTACGAATGCGAATAGTTACGCTTGGGATTTCGGAAATAATCTTGGAGCTAATGCAATTGATCTGAGTGACCAAAATAGCGTTTATAGTGCATTTGGCGTTTACACTGTTTGGCTCACTGCAAGTAATGGAATTTGTTCAGATTCAACATCGGCAATTATAACCGCAACAATCACCCCGTGGTTATTTGTGCCCAATGTCTTTACTCCAAATGAAGATGGAACAAACCAAACTTGGATGGTGCAAACCAAAAACATGCAGACAATCGAGTTAATAATCCTCAATCGATGGGGTAATGTGATGGCAAAAATTGAAGATATAAATGGTGGTTGGGATGGTAAAACCCTCAATGGAAATGATGCTACAGCAGGAACATATTTCTATAAATATACGGCCAAAGCAATCAATGGAGAAGAGTTTGATGGTCATGGATTCTTGACCTTGATTCGATAAATCTGAACTACATAAAACTAGTTAAAAGACCTATTGCCGAAATAGCACTAGGTTGATTGATAATTTATCATGTCGATTATACCAAATCTAATTGTAAAATAGTCCAAGCTGTTTTATAATTTTAGATTGTTATACCAATTTACATATTAAATGTCGCAATGAAAAATACATCTGGTATAATGCCCAATTAGTTTTCAACGAGTATTTTATACGACTTCGCGGCGGCGAATGAAAAACACTTCGGCATTAAACACCTGATTGAAAAATAAATAGTGAAATAAAATTGAGATTGGACTATATTATTTGTCTCTTCTATATGATGAATGAATTAAACACGAACACTTCATCCTATATTTTTTAATTGTGGAGAGCCTTTTCGTTGTAAAGCATTCAATTCCTGTTATTTCGACCAAAAGAAGACCGCGAAGCAACTCGGAGGAAAATCTAATTGTACGAAAGCAACTAATTGATCTATTGTAAAAGTAATAAACGCAAAAAAGGCATCCTTTCGAATGCCTTTCACTATAACTTTTTAAGATTAGAATCTCCAACCTAAACGGAAGTTTCCAATAAAATTGTTTCCAAAATTAGAAGACTTAGCCTCTGGTGATAATATAGTTGTTGAAGTTCCACCAGCTGTTACTACAGTTTCTCCAGCTTTTTCAGTTGTGCTACTGAAACCAAGACCTAATTCAAGACCCAAGTAGAAATTTTCAGCAAAGTAATAATCTGTACCTGCAACTAAATTCAATCCTAACATTGAACTAGGGTTTTTAACTGTTGCAGTAACAGTTGCATCGTAATTACTTCCGTCAAATTTATCCCATTTAGCAGATGAACCTCCCATTCCGTACACTAAATCTGCACCAATATATGGAGACAGTTTATCAGTACCTGCGAAATGTTTTTCAGCTCCCAAAGAAATCATTGTCATTGACGTTTTATTGATCTCTGTTCCAACTCCACCTGCATTATTAGGAAGTTCATAATAAAAATCTTTAGTAGATGAATTTTGAATAGAAAGAGAAACTCTTGCTGCCATGTCATCTGCAAAGAAATATCGCATTCTCATTGAAGGTGCATTAAACGATAATGAAGCTGTGTTGTAACTAAGTTGACCTTCTAAAGAGAACGGATTGTCTTTAGTAGCTTTTTGTGCGAACATTGATGCTGATAATGTTAATGCACTTACGAAAATCATAATTTTTTTCATGTTTGTTGTTTTAAAGTTTGTTGTTTCTACCCTAGACGTTGCAAAAAGGTTTCAAAAAAAATAAAATTAACATTTATATATTTGATTTTCAACACTTTAAAAAAATTGATTTTTTCTTGTATGTTCCTTTCCGATGTTTGAAAACAATTAAGTTTTGTAGATAAAGTGATTGATAATGTAAAATATACGCAGATATGGAATTATTTTCATTGAGTTTACTCTCTCTTACCACCAATATTTAAAATTATAAT
>CAMDGP010000083.1 GCA_945897765.1 Chitinophaga pinensis | reverse complement strand
TGTAAATGGGATTGAAATAGACCGAGCATTTGTTATTGATTTCTGTGAGAAAATTAAACAAATACAACTCAACTTTTCACCCTCATTTTTTGAAATTACATTAGCAATGGCTTTATGCTATTTTCAACAAGAAAAATGCAGTATCGTTGTACTTGAAACAGGTTTGGGTGGGCGATTAGATGCAACGAATGTAGTAAACCCATTAATTTCAGTCATTACAAATATTGGCATAGACCACACTCAATTTTTAGGTGAAACATTAGAAGCAATCGCTTTTGAAAAGGCAGGAATAATTAAAAATGATAGACCTATCGTTATCGGTGAAAGACAAATTGAAACAACTAGCGTTTTTGAAAAGAAAGCTCAAGAACAAAATTCCCCTATCATTTTCGCACAAGAATTTCATCTTCCATTTGAAATAAAGCTAGCAGGTTATCAATCTAAAAATTTAAAAACAGCCTTAGTAACCCTATCGCTCCTCTTCTACTCGATTGATGAAAAGTTAGTTGAAAAAGCACTTAAAAACCTCCGTCGAAACAGCGAACTTTTTGGTCGAATGGAAATTGTGCAAAAGAATCCAACCTTGATTTTAGATGTTTCACACAATAAAGAAGGAATTGAAGCGACCTTGAAATCGTTAAAACTTGATGAAAACGCAAAACTTACCATTCTATTTGGAACATCACAAGACAAAGCAATCGAAGAAATCATTACTCTTTTTCCGAAGAATACCGAAATTCACCTTTGCACATTTAAAAATGAACGAAGCCAAACCTTTGAACGATTGCAAGAAATTAAAGAACGCAATCCGAATATCAGAGCTGTTTATCAAGAAGTAAATCAGGCGATTCAACAACTACTTCCTGCACTGAATAAACAAGATACGCTTTTGGTTATTGGAAGTTTCTTTTTGATTTCGGATGTGGAGGCCTAAAAGATTAAAAACCTACTAATTATTGCTATTCCATATTCAATGTAACTACTTCACCAAAATCCTTTTCGCTGTCAAGAAAATAATCTTTAAATCAACCAATAAAGTTGGATTGGCAATGTATTTTTGATTCAATTTCAATTTCGCAGGCATTATTTCTTCGATGTACGTTTTTTCAGGATTAGAAGATTTTGCCAATAAATCGCTTTCTTCAAAATATTCCAAGGAAGCATAATCTGTAATTCCAGGTTTTACTTCCAACACTTTTCGCTCTTCTGTAGAATATAAATCAACGTATTCTTTCACATCAGGACGTGGCCCAACGATACTCATTTCACCTTTTAACACATTGATAAATTGTGGAAATTCATCCAATTTAAACTTTCGTATGAAATATCCAATTTTCGTAATTCGTGGGTCGCGCATTCCAACCGTTAGCTTTCCTAATTTATCTGCATTTGTGCGCATCGAACGAAATTTCAATAAATAAAAAGGAATTCCATTCTTACCTATTCGTTCTTGCTTGTAAAAAATTCCACCTTTAGATTCTAGTACAATCAGTACAGAAAGGACAATACCAAAAGGAAGAAACAATATCAAAATTATCAGAGAAAAAAGAATATCAAAAAGTCGCT
The DNA here is from genome assembly GCA_945897765.1 of Chitinophaga pinensis. GTDB lineage: Bacteria > Bacteroidota > Bacteroidia > Flavobacteriales_D > Crocinitomicaceae > UBA952. The sequence goes on along the minus strand of CAMDGP010000083.1, from coordinate 7,013 downwards.
TCATTAAAAACTTGAATTTGACACAAAACTAAGCGAACAAATCGTAATTTTAACTTTACATCTAAAAATTTAAAAATTGAACCAACTTGAACTCAACGATTTTTTTAACAATAAAGAATTCATTGAAAATACAATTTCTCAATTAATCAAAGATTTCAATCGCTGTGGTTGGGAAATAGAGTTTGAATTAAATACACTAATACCAATTAAAGAAGACCTTACCAATCAAATTGCATCTCGTCTAATTCGACTTTCTGGAACTGAACTTCAGCAATTTATTTATACCGTTGATTTAAAAGAAAATAAATTTCTTAATGCCGTTACAATGGATGACGATTTCAAAAGTCTAGCTGGTGAAATTTTAAAACGAGAAGCTTTAAAAGTGTTTATTCGAAGTAATTATAGTGAATGAATGCTATATACTACAACAATTTAGTAAAAGGAAAGGTTGTTTTTTAACTAATTTGAAAATTATGAAGGAATCTTGATGAAAATTTCAATTCAAATAGGAACATAGACGCAATAATCCACGTGAATTATTATTTTTGTACTAAATATAATTTTTATGAATTTTATAACGTCAAGCACAACCCTTTTACGTCATTTACAAAGTATTTCAGGTGTACTTAACTCTAGCAATAATTTACCAATTTTAGATAATTTCTTATTCGAAATAAAAGATGGTCAATTGACAGTTTCTGCTTCCGATTTGGAAACAACAATGGTCACAACTCTAGAAGTTCAATCAGAAGAAAATGGAAAAATCGCCGTTCCAGCTAAAATGGCGCTTGATATTCTTAAAAATTTACCAGACCAACCGTGTACATTTAGAGTAAATCCTGAAACATACGCAATTGAAATTACTTACGATAATGGTAATTCTGGAATGACAGGTTTTAATGGTGAAGAATTTCCGAAATTACCAAACATTGAAAACAAAAACGCAATCAAAATTTCTGGTGAAATCATTCTAAAAGCAGTTAATAAAACACTTTTTGCGACTGGAAATGATGATTTGAGACCAGTGATGAGCGGCGTTTATTGCCATTTTACACCAGGTGATATCACTTTTGTAGCAACTGATGCACACAAATTAGTTCGTTATAGAAGAACTGATGCTGAGGCGAACGGAAGCGCTGCATTTATTTTACCAAAGAAACCTTTGAACATGTTGAAAAGCAACTTAAGAGGTGACGAGGAAATTTTATTAGAATACAACGAATCAAACGCGATTTTCACTTTCAATGATATTACTATTGTTTGTCGTTTAATCGAAGGAAAATACCCTAATTACGAAGCTGTAATTCCAAAAGAAAATCCAAATATATTATTAGTTGATCGACTTCAATTATTGAGTTCAATGAAACGTGTTGCGATTTTTGCAAACAAAACTACACATCAAATAAAAATGAAGTTGGCTGGTTCTGAGTTAGTTCTTTTCGCTGAAGATATGGATTTTTCCAATCAAGCACAAGAACGTTTGACTTGCAACTACGATGGTGATGATATGGAAATTGGTTTTAACTCTCGCTTCTTAATTGAAATGCTTGGAAATTTAGATTCAGTTGAAGTGAAATTAGCAATGAGTGAACCAAGTCGTGCTGGATTATTGACACCAGCAACTTATACTAACGAAAATGAAGATATTTTAATGTTAGTAATGCCTGTAATGCTTAACAGATAAAATCAAAATGCTTCAAGGTAAAAAAAACATCCGTGAATTTTCCTTGGAGGAATTAGTTACTATCATCAAAGAATTAGGTGAAAAATCATTTCGTGCCAATCAAGTTTATGAATGGCTTTGGAAGAAAAATGCACACACCTTTGAGGAAATGAGTAACTTGAGTTTGAGCTTTAGAAACCTTCTTGAAGAACATTTTTACATCGATGCAATTCATGTTGAAGATGAGCAAATAAGTAAAGACAAAACAATCAAGTGTGCTTTTGGAATCGAAGCCGGTAAAATAGTTGAAGGTGTTCTAATTCCAACAAAATCCCGAATGACAGCTTGTATTTCTTCTCAAGTTGGTTGTAGTTTGGCTTGTACTTTTTGTGCAACGGGTCGCTTAAAATTATTGAGAAATCTTACTGCTGGTGAAATTGTAGATCAAGTTGTCTATCTTAAAAATCAAGCAGAACAACGTTACAATACACCACTGACGAACATTGTTTATATGGGAATGGGGGAACCCCTTTTGAATTATAAAAATGTTGTTCGTTCGTGTGAAATCATTAGTTCAGAAAAAGGATTGGGTATGTCACCCAAACGCATTACAGTTTCCACAGCTGGAATTGCAAAGATGATTCGCAAATTGGGCGACGATGATGTGAAGTTTAACTTAGCACTTTCACTGCATGCTGCCAATGACGAAAAACGCAATAAAATAATGGAGATTAATGAATCTAATAATATAGAAGAGTTAAGAGAAGCAGTAATCTATTTCCATGAAAAAACGGGGAGCCGTGTCACATTCGAATACATCATTTTCAAAGATTTCAATGATTCAATTGAAGATGCAGCTGAATTAGCACAATTCACAAAATGTGTTCCTTGCAAAATAAATATCATCGAATACAACCCAATAGATGATGGAGCTTTTCAACAAGCTGACGCTGCGAAAGTGGATGCATTTGCAAGTTATTTAGAATCTAAAAACTTAATTGTTAACGTTAGGAGAAGTCGCGGAAAAGATATAGATGCTGCTTGTGGTCAATTAGCGAACAAAAATAAAGCTATCGCTTCTTCCGAACGAGTTTTAAAGTTCTGATTCCATAACGTCTATTATTACCTAAGAAGAATTATCTAGATTTTTGTTGTTTGGGTTATGACTATTCCATTCTTTCTGGGCTTGAAGAGGTTATTATTAATTCTTGAGATTCTCTAAAACAGATAATTGAAAAACTATCCTACCTCAATAAATTGATGTGACCAGTGATATTTTTATTTTGTTTATCAAATGTACTTCTAAATCTAATATTAAAGGAATAAACTCCGTCTTGACAATCCCTTCCTTGATAAGTACCGTCCCAACCAGTAGTAATATCTTGAGTTTGGAACATAATTTCTCCCCAACGATTTACAATGATTAACTCATAGGTATTTTCTTCCATTCCGGCCGTGATTAAAGGGAACCATGTATCGTTTAATCCATCGCCATCAGGAATGAATGTATTTGGTGCGAAAATCAATAACTCGTCACTAACTTTTATCACTCGATAAGTACTATCAATGCATCCATTTTCTGAAATTGCAATAAGTGTAATAATATACTCTGTTTCAATATCTCCAGTGTAGGTAATGTCCTCTGGCTGGAACACTGAAGTTTCAGTTACTCCATTTCCATAATTCCAAGTATAATTTACAGCTCCTACACTTGTATTTGTAACATTTAAAGTTGGATTATCAGAACTAATTACCTCAGTTGTTGTGTTGAATGACGCAATCGGTTGTGGATAAACACAAACTAAATCATCTATTGTTAAAGTATTTGAACATCCGTTAGGTGAATCAGCAGTTAATGAAATGTCATAGCAACCTGCGTTCATAAATGTATAACTCAAAGTGCCACATTGATTAATGATTCCACCATTTCCTAAATCCCAAGTACAGTTATTTGTTGAAGCTGTTGTATTGACTAAGTTAACCGTAAGAGGTGCACAACCCTCTGTAACTGTTGCAATAAATGTCACATTCGGAACTTCATTAACAGTAACATTTGCAGTACCTGTAACTATACATCCATTTAAATTATAGTCAACATAATAAGTTGTATCAACATTTGGAGTAATTTGGATTGAAGCTGTTATATCGCCATTTTCCCATTCGAACGTACCACCAGGGAAACTAGGAACCGCTGTTAAAGTTCCTGTTGAACCAGCACAAAGATTTGTTCCAGTGAAGCTTAATGTTGGCGCATTTGTAACAGTTACAAATGCTGTGACAGGTGAACTCGGACAGTTATTTAATGTATAAACAACTGAAATAGGTGAAGTTTGTGGAGGAGAAACATCAAACGTTTCGTCATCTACAGCACTTGTTGTCCAACTCGGCGACCAAGTATAAGTTCCAACTCCAGCTGTTGAAGATGGTACAGCTACCATTGTTCCTGTTGCACCAGTACAAATTCCAATATCAGCAACAGAAACAGTTGGTTGGTCTGTTACCGTAACCTGAACAGTAACTGGAATACTAGCACAACCATTTAGTGTATAAACGATGTCATAATTTGTTGTTGCAGCAGGACTCACTTGAATACTCGGACCATTTACTTGACCAGCAGGTAGAGGAGACCAAATATAAGTTCCCCCTAGTAAATTTGGTGTAGCAGTAATAGTTGTTTGACCTCCCGTACAAATTCCCGTACTTGGTGCAGTTATAACTGGTGTAGGGATTACGGAAATTGTTGCAGACACGTTTGGAGAAATACAACCATTTAGAGCTAGATAATTTACAGTATACGTTGTTGTTATTGTTGGACTTACTGTTATTGAAAGAGTTGAAGGATAAATTCCAGCAGGAATTGAAGACCAATTTGGAGTTCCTCCTGCTATTGATGGAATAGCCGTTAAAACTCCATTAGTACCTGAACACATAGTAGTTGTTCCAGAAACAGTTACAGTTGGTGATTGTAACACTGAAATCGTAACATTAACAGTATTACTTATACAACCATTTGGATCTGTATACGATACTTGATAAACTTGATTTGTACCAAGAATTGGAGTTGTTATTGAAGTGTTAGTTGAACTTCCTAAACCACCACTCCAAGTATAAGTTCCACCAAGTAATGGTGTAGCTATTGCATTTAAAGTAACTGAATTACCTGAACAAATAGTCGTGTTATTAACCGTCAACGTTGGATTTGGAATAAAATCAACAACGAATGATTCTGTATCTGTACATCCGTTTGTACCTCTAACTGTTACAGTATAAGTTCCTGCAACCGTTACAGAAATTGTAGCATTGGTTCCCATACTATTGCTCCAAACATAAGTTACTCCTCCTGTTGCTGTTAAACTGATTGAAGAATAATTACAATTTAATGTATTAGAAGCAGTGTTATTGATAATGCCTGCAGTTGGTGGAAGAATATCATTAGTTATTGTAATTGATTCTGTACTAATACATCCATTTGTACCTGTTACTGTTACGGAATAAGTTCCAACGGCTGTTATTCCTTGAGTAGCATTTGTACCTAAGCCACCAGACCAATTGTAACTTACACCTCCTGTTGCTAAAACATTAATAGTTGGAGTTGAACAAGTGATAATAGAAGTGTTTGAGATATTTGTAATTCCAGCTGTTGGAGGAACAATGTTTTCATCAATAACTATTGTCAATTGTTTTGGACATCCGTTAGAATCATCAAGGTCTAATGTGTAAGTTCCAGGAGTTGTAATTGTATTTGCTGCTCCAGTCAAATTTGATCCACCACTCCAAACATAATTTGAACCTCCAAAACCTTGAAGATTAATTGATGTTACAATACAAGTCAAGGTGGTTGTACCTGTAAGATTATTAATTCCAATTGGTGTGGTGCTGAAGTCGTTAATTACAGTTGCAGATTGAATTGCAATACATCCATTATCATCAGTAACTTCTGCCACATAAGTTCCTGCTACAACAGCAGCCAAATCTTCCGTAAATACTGTTCCGTCCCAAATTACATCGTAAGGTCCTACTCCACTAGATATTGTTAAATCAACTGACCCCGTTCCACCGCTACAATATACGTCTTGAACAGAAACACTTGTGACAATTGCAGGAGGTGCTGTGATTGTTACCGAAGTTGTATCCTGACATCCGTTTGCATCTGTAACAATGTAAGAATGAACCCCAGTTCCTTCGTAGAAATTTCCGATTCCACCAATTACTCCTGTTCCACCAGTTGAACTTACCGTAACCAATGTTGAATCATAACTACAAGCTAGTGCATTCAATACTGCATTGCTACTTGCAACTAAAGCTGTTGGTTGTGTAATTGTAATTGAAGTAGAAGCTGTATTACCATAGAAATCTGTAATCGTATAAGTATATGTACCAGCAGCAACATTGAAAGTTCCGTCACCAGTATATGGAGTTGTTCCACCATTACCCACAACAATCACTGGAACTGAATCACCAAAACAAGCTGCATTGGAACCAGACGCTGTAACGGTCAATGGAAGAGGTTCTGTAATCGTTAATGTTGTATCGCTTGTACAGCCATTTGCATCAGTGACTGTGTAAGTGTAAGTCCCTGCTGTCACAGTAAATGTTCCAGTTCCAACATAAGCTGGAGTTCCACCTGTCGCTGTGACTATAACTGTTGATGTTCCGCCACTTGTGGTAATAATTGTACTTGACGCCTGAGCATCTAAAATAAGTGGTTCAGTAATAGTTGTTAAAACTGACGCAGCGCAACCATTATTATCAGTTACTGTAAATGTATATGTTCCGGGGGATAAATTTGTTGTCGATGGAGAAGTAGTATATGGTGCTGATCCTCCCGAAATTGCCAATACTACCGAACCATCAGAAAGACCATTACAACTCACATTTGTTTGACTTGAAATCGAAACGGTTAAGTCCGCTTGTGGTTCTGTTATTTGAGCATTCACAGGGAATTGACATCCGTTGTTGTCTGTTACAATAAAAGTATAAGAACCTGCTATTAAATTATTCTGAGCTGGCGAAATGGAATAAGGACCAACTCCACCAGATGGTGTAATTAAAACCGATCCATTATTTCCACCGAAGCACGTAACATTTATTTGACCGTCTAAATTGGCTATAAGTACTCCTGGCTCCGTAATCGTTACACTTGCAGTTGTGCTACAGCCATTGTCGTCTGTAATGGTTGCCGTGTAACTTCCATCTCCTATGTTCGATAGATCTTGGGTTGTTTGCGATGGGGTAGTATTCCATGAATACATGTAGGGTGACGTGCCTCCTACTACCGTTAAATCAATCGAACCTGTTGTGTTACCATTACATAACACGTTGGTTTGTGTTGTACTTGCTGATAATGGTA
>CAMDGP010000082.1 GCA_945897765.1 Chitinophaga pinensis | reverse complement strand
CTCATAGTTATTGATATAAATAAAATTTTAATGATCAAATCAATTAGCCTTTCAATCGCCGTAATAACTTGTTCTTTTTTACAAGCGCAAGAAACTACCATTGCTCCAAAATATTCGAATGAGTTTTTATCTTTAGGTGTTGGCGCTGAATCATTTGGAATGGGAAATGCAGTTGTTGCAAGTACTGCTAATGCCAATTCAATTTATTGGAATCCAGCAGGTTTGACGAGCATAAATAAATGGGCTGAAGTTTCATTCATGCACTCGGAATATTTTGCTGGAATTGCCAAATATGATTACTTAGGAATCGCTCATTCAATTGATGATAAAAGCGCAGTTGGCTTTGCTGCTATTCGTTTTGGAGTTGATGACATTCCAAATACAACTCAACTAATTGATAACAATGGCGTTATAAATTATGATAATGTAACTTCTTTCACAGCGGGAGATTATGCATTTCTGTTGTCTTACGCAAGAAAATTGAATGTTCCTGGTTTAAGTTTAGGTGGAACAGCAAAAGTAATCTATCGAAAAGTTGGCGATTTCGCAAAATCTTTTGGTTTTGGAATTGATGCTGGTTTACAATATCATCTACCAAAACATTGGAAATTTGGATTAATGGCAAGAGATGTTAGTTCAACTTTTAATGCTTGGGTTTTTGAATTAGATGATGCGACAAGAGATGTTTACATCAACACAGGGAACGCAATTCCTCAAAATGGTTTGGAATTAACTTTACCGAGAATTATTCTTGCTGCAGCTGGAAATTTTAATATCGGTTCAAAAGGATTAAACGCTGGTGGGGAAATCGATTTTGACTTTACAACTGATGGAAAAAGAAACGTTTTAATTAGTGCAAATCCTATCTCAATTGACCCACACGCGGGTTTATTTTTCGGATTTAAAGAATTAGTGAAAGTTAGAATGGGGGTTTCAAATGTTCAACAGTTCACCAATTTAGACGATTCAAAATATTGGGGAATTCAACCTAATATTGGAATGGGTTTAGCTTTCAAAGGATTTTCATTGGATTATGCCTTCACGCAACTTGGCGCTTCTGAGGCAAATTATTATACGCACATATTTTCAGTTCGATTAAAATTAGATAAACCCAAAAACGCGGTTAAATGAAGAAGTTTTACGCTTTAATTTTTATATGTTTTTTTATTTCAATTGGACATTCGCAAACTTTTGGCAACGAATGGATTAATTACAATCAGAAATATTATGCTATCAATGTTGTTCAGTCTGGAATTTATAAAATTGATTATAACACTTTACTTTCCTCAGGAGTTCCTTTGTCTACTTTTTATTCCAGTAATATTCAAATTTTCGGACGACAGGAAGAAATTCCAATTCACATTGAAGATGGAGGAGACAATATTTTTGGTTTGGGTGATTATTTTCTTTTTTATGGTGAACGAAATGACGGCTGGTTAGATTCAACGCTTTACAATAATCCAGCTGAAATGGGAAATCCAAAATACAGCTTGTACAACGATACCATTCAATACTTTTTCACTTGGAATAATGCTTCAAATAACAAACGGTTTGTCGTTGAAACAGATGTGAATTATAATGGTTTAACAGCTTCTGATTTTGTTGAATTTGAAGCTTTTACCTTTTATAATCAACAGTATAATGAAGGAGAAAAATCTGCAGATGCTTCAAGTTCGTTCTTTGTTGAAGGCGAAGGGTGGGGAAGAACGCCACAAAACGGTGCGACAAACAGTTACACTTGGGACATGAGTACGACCCAATTAACTAATATTTATCAAGGATTAAATGCTCCTAATGTTGAATATAATGCTGTTGTGGTTGGAACTTCAAATGCTGCGGCCTCTTCCAATCAACCAAACCATCGTACAAGACATACAATTGGCTCAAATAATTTTGTGATTTATGACACAACGTTTCGAGGATACAAAGCGGTTACAGCCAATAAAAGTATTCCTGTTACTGATTTTCCAAGCTCTGGAAATTTGGGATATAAAGTCCAAATTGTGAATAGTTTAGGTGTTGCAACAGATTTCCAATCTTTAAATTTTTGGTCATTTAAATACCCAAGAATTCCATCTTTTACGAATGCAAGTAAGTTGAGTTTTAAAGTTTACAATTCTTCTATTCAAAATAAAATACGTTTGAATATTTCAACTGTAAATATGCCCAATCCAACATTATTTGTATTTGGCACAGTTGCTCGAAAAATCCCGCTTGCAGCTTTTAATGGCGGTTATGCAGTTGTTATTCCGAATAATGGTTCTAGTGATTTGCAACAAGTTGTTTTAGAGGATGTAACAAGTTTTATAAATGTTTCCAACTTAAGAGCTGTTAACGGCACTGGAGATTTTACCAATTTTACTGCTATTCCAAATATTGATGAAGCCTTGTTATTCATTTACAATAAGAAATTAAAAAATAAAACATTAGAATATGCAGCCTACCGAAGTTCAAACGCTGGAGGTAGCTACAATGTAATTCTTGCTGATATTGAAGAATTAGATCAACAATATGGCGGCGGTATTCAAAAACACATCAACGGATTAAGACGTTTTGCACACAAAATGTATGTTACTTCAACCATAAAGCCAGTAGGATTATTTTTGGTAGGAAAAGGAATTCGCGAGGCTAACATTACATCTGCTACTAACTTAAGTCCAGGTTCTCGAACAAATGCTGCAGCTTACGCTAACAATCTGATTCCAAGCTTCGGACAACCATCATGTGATGCTTGTATTACCTCCAATCTTCCGCAAACTGATAAATTTACACCATTGATTCCTACAGGAAGAATATCGGTTATTTCCGAAGATGAACTGCAAATTTATTTCTCGAAAGTTATTCAATATGAAGAGCAACAAAAACAAAACTCAGTTTATTCAAGTCCTACAAAAGACTGGCAAAAACAATTATTACATTTTGCGGGAGGAACATATGTTGCAGAACAATCACAATTTCAAAATTACTTAGCTGAAATGGGGGAAATTGCAGAAGGAAATTACTTCGCCGGAAATGCTCGTTTGGTAAAAAAAGAAAGCACTAGTCCGATAACACCTTCAGAATTGCAATCTATTAAAAACAGAATTAGTGAAGGCGTAAGTGTAATGAATTTCTTTGGTCATTTTACAACATCTGAAAGTGGGTTTGACGTAAACTTAGATGAGCCACAATTTTGGAATAACCAAGGAAAATATCCTATTCTACTTGCAAATTCTTGCTACAATGGTAATATATTCCACAATTCAACCTCCAATTCTCAAAATTTTGTTTTGGCTCCAAATGGTGGTGTAATTGCTTACATCGGTACGATTAATTATGGTTTTTCTTTTGCTTTGAATTCTTTCTCAAAAAATTTCTACAGGCAATTTAGCACCTACAATTATGGTGGAACGATTGGTGAGCATATTAAAAATACAATTGATTCAGCTTTAACGGCAAATCCTTCCTTGATAACAGAAGCTACTTTTTGCCAAATGACCTTGAATGGTGACCCAATGATTCGATTAAATTATCACAATAAACCAGAAATTGAATTAACAGAATCAAGAGTCAATTTTGGCCCAGAAAACATATCTTATGCTACTGATTCGATTGAAGTTACAATTCAATTAAGAAATTTAGGCAAATCAATAATTGACACTTTTAATATTGAAATTAAACGTGATTTTCCGAATTCCTTAATTGATTCTGTTTATAACATCAAGGTATTTGGGATGGATTATGAAAAATTAATAACCAAAAAAATGCCTTTTCAACCTACAATTGGAATTGGTTTGAATAAATTTAACATTAGCGTTGATATTCCAAATGTGATTACAGAGCAATACGACGAATCGGCAAACAATCGAATTATTAGAAACTTCTTCATTGGCGTGGATGGAATTGAACCAATTCAACCTGCTGATTTTGCTGTTGTTCCTACCAATCAAATCACTGTTTATGCTTCTACTTTAAATCCGTTAGCTGAACTTAAAACCTATCGCTTCGAAATTGATACCCTTGCTTCATTTAACTCTACCTTCCACAGGTTTGCTGAAATAAGTGAAATTGGTGGTGTGAAATCTGTAAATCCAAATCAATGGAAATTAGCCTTAAATAATCAACTTTCAGCATTAAATTTGGAAGATAGTGTTGTTTATTATTGGCGAGTTGCACTTGTTGAACCAACTTTGATTTGGAAACAAAGATCCTTTCAATATATTCCTAATAAATCAGGTTGGGGACAAGCAGATTTTAATCAATTCACTGCAAATAATTTCAGTGGTTTAAATCTTAACAATTCCAACGAATTGCGTGAATTTCAACCTAATTATTCTGACATTTCTTGCCTGACAATAGCAGCAACTCCAGGAGCAAATCAGTATGAAAATGCCTGGTATCTCAATGGAATTCAACAAGATTACAATATCTGCACAATAACACCGAAGTTTCAAGTTGCAGTAATTAATCGTTCAACGTTAACAGCTTGGGAAACAAGATTTACTTATTCAAACGGAACTGTTGCAAATCCAAACAATAATTTCGGAAATGCAAATGATAATGGAGGTTGTGAGCAAAGACCAATGAAGTTTTTTACGTTTAACCAAAATAACGCTACACAACTAGCAGCCTTCAGAAATCTTGTAGAAAACGAAGTTCCTTTTGGAGATTACATTTTGATTTATTCGCCTATCACTACACGTTATGATTGGTTAAACACTTTTGATCCTGCTGTTTTTCAAACATTTGCGAATTTAGGTTCTGATAGTATTGTTCCTGGAAGAGCTAACCGACCGTTTATATTTTTAACGCGAAAAGGCGACCCGAATTTTGTGGTTGAATTATGTTCTCAAAATAATGAACCAATTTTCTTAGATACACTTATCTCTGGTGTTCAATCTTTTGGAGTGGAAACTAGCCCAGTTATTGGTCCTGTTGCCGATTGGAAAGCGTTGTATTGGAATCACCGACAGATGGAAACAATCTCACAAGACACTACAACCCTTGAGATTCAGGTATTAAACGCATTCGGAACCTATCAGTTTTCACTTAATCCAACAATAACTTCTGGAGATTCTTTATTAAACCTTGATAATCTGATTGATGCAAATCTTTATCCGAACATTCGATTAGTTGCGAAATACAAAGACAATATCAATTTAACACCCAGTCAATTACAAAACTGGCACGTTGTCTATTCTCCTCTTCCTGAAGCTGCAATTGATGGTACTGCAGGAATTACTTGGATTCCAAATATGGATTCGATTCAAGAAGGAAATCAAGCAAAATTTGCTGTTGATATTCGAAATATTAGTAATGTTCCAATGGATTCTTTATTAGTTAATTACTACATAACTGACGCGAATCAAGTTAAACGGTAATTGACTTACCCGCGAAAAGATTCACTTGGAGTTGGTGAAACATTTAGAGATACCATTTTAATTTCAACTAACGGACTTATTGGTACGAATTGGTTCAATATGGAAGTAAATCCTTATGTTGATGCTAGCTTGACTTTATTGGATCAACCTGAATTAACTCATTTAAATAATGTACTTCAATTTCCATTCAAAGTAGTCGGTGAAGATAAAAACCCTTTGTTAGATGTAATCGTCAATGGTCGTCATATTATGAATAAAGACATCGTTGCACCTACAAGTGAAATTGTAATTACCTTAAAGGATGAGAATCCATTTTTAGTAATGAATAGTGATGCTGACACGTCCTTATTTGGTATTTATTTAACAGATCCAGACGGAATTCAAAAACGCATTTATTTTACGGATAATTCTGGAAACCAAATTATGTCATGGATTCCAGCTACAACTCAGAATAAAAAATTCAAAATTATTTTTCCAACTTATTTTGAAAAATCAGGAACGTATTCTCTTCTTGTACATGGGACAGACCGTTCTGGAAATCTTTCTGGAGATTTAGAATACAAAATTAGCTTTGAAGTAATTCACGAATCAATGATTAGTCAAATGATGAATTACCCAAATCCGTTTTCAACTAGCACACGGTTTGTGTATACTATAACTGGTGATGCGATTCCAGACGACATTCAAATTCAAATTATGACTGTAAGTGGAAAAGTGGTGCGTGAAATTAACGAAGCAGAACTTGGTCCAATTCAAATTGGCAGAAATGTTTCGTCTTATGCATGGGATGGAAAAGACCAATTTGGTGATCCGTTAGCAAATGGTGTTTATTTATATCGGGTTAAAACTAGAATTAATGGAAAAGAAATCAAACAACTTGAAACTGGCGCTGATAATTATTTTCACAAAGGGCTTGGGAAGATGTATTTGATTAGATAAAGAATTTTTATTGAGCTGAATTCTTGCTTTGTGTTTTCTTACTTTTAAAGACAGACTTTTGAAAAAAAATAGTTGAATATGAGATTACAACCATTTCTATGGATTTCAAAAATGTAGAGACAACAATTACAAAAATGGTACTTTCAAATTAAAAAAAAAAACATATTGAGAATCCATCTGATTTGATCATAAAGTATTCGTTGTAAAGAAAATAAAACGACCAAACTTGTCAGAACTTTAACGTTTTATTTCCCAACTATTTCGCTTCTTCTTCAGTTTTACTAACCATCGATTTTCCTTCCCAAGCTAGTGTTCCAAGGAACAACAACAAGTTTAAAATTGAAAAAATGGAAGCATAAGTAGAACCTTTGATATAAGATGCTGGTTCAAATTTCCATTCAATATTGTGCTTTCCTGCAGGAATAATTGCTCCTCGAAGAATGTAATTTGCTCTAAATGATTCAATTTGCTTTCCGTCAACATAACAATTCCAACCTTCGGGATAATAAACTTCACTAAAAATTGCAGGTAATTCTGTTTTTGAATTTGAGCTGTATTTCAAAACATTTGTTCCATAATTTGTTAATCTAATCGTTGCTGTTGAATCTTTTGAATAGCTTGATTTCAGAGCAATTGAAGCAAAATCATTTTGATTAAAGATAGCCTCTTCTTTTGAATTTAATCCTTCAAGTGATTTCATTTCCTGATTGGAAGAATTTACGATTTTCATTTTTCCAACAAACCAAGCCGCACCATTCGCATTCAAATTTTTAATCGGCTCTTTCGTTCTGTCAAGCACTAAATACTTTGTATTCAACATGTTTAAAACGGCGTTCGAGTCAGTAACAGCGATCTCATTAATTTGAATTGTATCAAAAACTTGCTTTGCATTTTCGTTGGTAACCAATCCCGCCATTCCATAAGCTTGTAACTTCACGTTTTTAGCCATCGAAATTTCTTTGTTGATGCGATTCATTTCGTCAAAGATGTAGAAATCAGCAATTTCTTGGTAACGTTTCAATTTTGCTCCGTGATAACCTCCAATACTTTTATGGAAATAACTTGTTGTTGTTTCAGCAAAAGGAATTGAAAAAGATAGAACTCTATAGTTCGTATTAAGACTCAATATACCAAAAGCAGCAAAAGCTCGTCGTGTTTGTTCATCTGTGATTTGTTTGTACTGAATTGATTCGACCATTTTAGACTGAAGCTCTGAAACTTTGGTAGCAAAATTTGGAACACTTTCCATTTCACTCGCTAAAATTCGATTATCAGCTAAGGCTGGAAGTGTTGGGAAGGCCGCCGCATCAATTGGTTCGTAGCTTTTATAAATTCCACCTTCTTCTTCATTGTTCAAATAGCGTTTTGAAACCGAAATATTATCAAATGCCACAACAGCAATCGCAACCAATGAAATCAAGAAATGCGAAACTTTTGTGTAAACGGATGCTAAAACAATTCCACAAGCTAAAATTACAAGAAGTAATGCACGTCCCATATCGCCTTTGTATAATCCAATTCTGGTATTAATAAGTTCTCCCTTCAATCCGTTCACAAAAGTAACTTGTGCAGGATCTTGTGATTTTCCAGCTTGAGCAAACATTTTCACTTCTTCAGCAGAAATAAATGAACCTGAAAGCGATGGAATAATATATAAGATTGCTATGAGTAATATTATAATTCCTGCAACACTTACAACAAATTTTTTACCTCCAATTAAACCTTCAATTTTTTGATCATTTTCAAAATTTACTGAAGGAAGGACACTCCAAAAAATGAAATAAATCACAATTGATAAACCAAAAGTTATAAAGCTAAATATTAAAAACAAGGCTCTAACTAAGTTTACATTTAATTTTAAATTTTCAGATATTCCTTTGCAGACACCAGCAATTTTAGCCCCGTCCCCATTTCTAATCAGCTTTCTAAAAGATTGATTTTTATCATTCAAAGTAATAATCTTATTATTTTTTAATAATTGTAAACCTTTGAAAAAGCGATCTAAAAACAAAACTCCTAAAGCAGGAATCATTACTTGTAGCAATACCAAAATCATTTTTGAATCGCGGAATTTATTGTACATCGGGAATTTATTGATAAAAAAGTCATTGATTCCACCAGGATCATTGGATGCTAATAAAATTGCAAGAAGTCCAATTGCTAAGAATGGCCATTTCAAATTATCTTTCAATAAAATCAAGCCTAAAAGGAAAAATGCTATCATGGCAGCACCAAAATAAAATGCGCCACCAGTAAACGATTGTCCACCCCAATAACGATTCATTTGTGCGATTTGCTCCGCATATTGACCATCCACATTTAACATTGCTTCCT
>CAMDGP010000081.1 GCA_945897765.1 Chitinophaga pinensis | reverse complement strand
TAGTGAATATCATCGGAGGTTGCTGCGGTACGACTCCTGATCACATTAAAGCGATAGCGGAGTTGGCGAAAAATTATAAACCCAGAAAAATAACTGATAATTGAAAACTGATAACTGAAAGTTGAATTTACAGTGAAACCAAATCAACTTTTTCACTAACTTAAAGTGAAAAAAGTCATGAAAGAAAGTGTTTTAAAAACAAAAAGCTATCAGTTTGCTTTGGAAATAATTAGTATTTATAAAGAGTTAGCACTAAAAAAAGAATTTATTTTGAGTAAGCAATTATTAAGATCCGGAACTTCAATTGGAGCAAATATTAGAGAAGCAACCAATGCTCAAAGTAAAGCTGACTTCATTCATAAATTATCTATTTCATTAAAGGAAAGTGATGAAACAGATTATTGGCTAGAGTTGTTAAAAGATTCCAATTATATCAGTCTTATAGATTTTAAAAAATTAAGCAATCAGAATACAGATTTAAATAGAATGTTGATCAGTAGTATAAAAACACTAAAAAACAATCACTTGTCAAAATAAATAAAAACCTTGAACTGTAATTCTTAAACTTTCAGTTTTGAGTTATCAATTCTCAACTTTAAATTTTCTTATGTCACTAAAATTATCCGGTCTCGAACCACTTATCGTAACACCACAAAGCAATTTCGTAAATGTCGGAGAACGCACAAATGTTACGGGCTCAAAAGCTTTTTTACGCATGATCAAAGAAGGAGATTTTGAAGCAGCTTTAGCTGTCGCTCGTGATCAAGTGGAAGGTGGTGCGCAAATCATCGATGTCAATATGGACGAGGGAATGATTGATGGAAAAGAAGCGATGGTGAAATTTCTAAATTTGATTGCTTCCGAACCAGATATTTCGCGCGTTCCGATTATGATTGATAGTTCCAAATGGGAAATTATCGAGGCTGGTTTGAAATGCATTCAAGGAAAAGGAGTTGTGAATTCGATTTCATTGAAAGAGGGGGAAGAAAATTTCATTTACCAAGCGAAAACGATCAAACGTTACGGTGCGGCGGTGATTGTAATGGCATTTGATGAAAATGGACAGGCAGATTCCTACGAACGACGCATTGAAATTTGTAAACGGTCGTATGATGTTTTGGTTGATGTGGTTGGATTTTCGAAAGAAGATATCATTTTCGACCCCAATATTTTTCCGGTTGCAACTGGGATGGAAGAGCACAATAACAACGCTTTAGATTTCTTTCGAGCTACAAAATGGATTCGTGAAAATTTACCTGGAGCGCACGTAAGTGGAGGTGTCTCCAATGTGTCTTTTTCTTTCAGAGGTAATAACAAAATGAGAGAGGCGATGCATGCTTCTTTCTTATACCATGCTGTGTCGAATGGAATGGATATGGGAATTGTAAATCCTACGATGTTAGAAGTTTACACTGATATCGATAAAGAATTATTGGAATTCGTCGAAGACGTATTATTAAACCGGCGACCAGATGCTACTGAGCGTTTATTGGAATATGCCGAAACGGTAAAAGGAGACGGAAAGAAAAGAGAAATCGATTTGTCTTGGAGAAATGTTTCAGTTCAAGAACGATTGAGTCATGCTTTGGTGAAAGGTTTGGTGGAATTTATCGACGAAGATGTAGAAGAATGCCGCAAGTTATACAAACGTCCAATTGAAGTGATTGAAGGACCATTAATGGATGGGATGAACATTGTTGGAGATTTGTTTGGAAGTGGAAAAATGTTTTTGCCGCAAGTTGTGAAATCAGCACGTGTAATGAAGAAAGCAGTTGCCTATTTGTTACCGTTTATTGAAGAAGAAAAAGACGGTGTAAGCTCTTACGCAGGAAGAATTTTGATGGCTACTGTAAAAGGCGATGTTCACGATATTGGTAAAAACATTGTAGGTGTAGTGCTTGGTTGTAATAACTACGAAGTGATTGATATGGGAGTGATGGTTCCAGCTGAAAAAATCATTCAAAAAGCTATCGAAGAGAATGTCGATGTAATTGGCTTGAGCGGTTTGATTACCCCTTCGTTAGATGAAATGGTGCATCTTGCAAAAGAAATGGAACGAGCGAATCTTTCTATTCCTTTATTGATTGGCGGTGCAACAACTTCGAAAGTGCATACTGCAGTTAAAATAGATAAATATTATACAAAAGGACAAACGATTCATGTTTTGGATGCTTCGCGTTCTGTAACGGTTGTAGAAAGTTTACTAGGTCAGAAAAAGGATAATTTCATAAAAGAATTGAAAGCAGAATATATTCGAGTTAGAGAACATCATGAGAAGCATCGAGGTGCAAAAGAATTATTGAAATTAGCTGTAGCTCAAACAAATAAATTAAAAATTGATTTTAAAGACTCAGATATTACTAAACCAACTTTTCTAGGACATCAATTATTTACAAATATTCCTTTAAGTGAAATTGTTCCATTTATCGACTGGACACCATTTTTTCAAACATGGGAATTACACGGTCGCTATCCAAATATTTTGACAGATAACGTAGTAGGTGAGGAAGCAACAAAATTGTTTGCAGACGCGCAAGAAATGTTGAAGAAAGTTGTAAATGAAAATTGGTTAGAAGCACGCGCAGTTGTTGGTTTATTTCCTGCTAATTCAGTTGGTGACGATATCGAAATTTATGCTGATGAATCAAGAAATGAGGTGATTCACAAACAAATTACCTTGCGTCAACAAACCAAAAAAGTAGCTGGTCAACCGAATTTAGCTTTAGCAGATTTTATTGCTCCAAAAGAAAGTGGAATTGAAGATTATATCGGCGGTTTTGTTGTGACAACTGGTATTGGTTTAGACGAACACGTTCAGCGATTTGAAGCAGATCATGACGACTATAATTCAATTTTAATCAAAGCATTAGCAGATAGATTGGCTGAAGCATTGGCGGAATTTATGCACCAAGAAGTTCGCAGAAAACATTGGGGATATGCAAGCGATGAAGTATTATCAAACGAAGAATTAATCAAAGAAACTTACCGAGGTATTCGACCTGCACCAGGCTATCCCGCTTGCCCAGATCATTTAGAAAAAATTGGTTTGTTTGAAATTTTAAATGCAACAGAATTGACAGGCGTTTCTTTAACTGAGAGTTTAGCTATGTTGCCTGCCTCCTCTGTTAGTGGTTGGTATTTTGCCAATCCAGATGCGAAGTATTTTGGTTTAGGAAAAATAACAACTGAACAAGTAGAGTCAGTTGCTTTGAGAAAAGAAAAGTCTTTCAATGAAATAGCGCGTTGGTATAATTCTGTTTTAGACAATTAAAATTTTAGGATAACGTCGGTAATTGTGCATCTATAATTTGCTTTTTTGCGTCAACTTGCTAACTTTACGTCCCTAAACTTTAATTGAATGAAAAAATTATTTTTCTTCGCTTTTTTATTTTCAGTTTTTTCTGCTGTTGCACAAACTCCAACAGCTAATTTTACAGCGACACCTTTATCAGTTTGTGCTGGTTCAACGGTAACTTTTACCAATACCTCAACTGCGAATGGAGCTTCTCCAATAGTTTTTAACGCTTGGTTTTTTGGAGACGGAGATTCCTTAGTCGCTCAAACTGCAACTCATGTTTATGATACTCCAGGAACTTACCCTGTAACTCTAGTTGTTACAAACTCAAATGGTACGGCAGATGCAGAAGTAAAACCTGGATATATTACAGTTAAACCTGCACCAACAGCAAGTTTTTCTATTCTTGGTCAAGGTTGTACAGTTCCATTGACGTTAACATTTAACAATACAAGTTCCACTGGAGGTTTCACTTATGCCTGGAATTTTGGTAATACTCAAACTTCAACAGTCCAAAATCCTCCATCTCAAACTTATAATGCTGTAAACACTTATCCAATTACTTTGACTGTAACGAACGCCACAACAGGTTGTAGTTCGACAGTGGTACAACAAATAGCAGTATCAAATTACCAAGCAGGAATCATTTTACCATCTGTTGTTTGTATTGGTCAAGAAGTTAGTTTTACTGACAATTCAACAGCTGGAGCCAATACGTGGAATTGGAATTTTGGTGGACAAGGATCTAGTTCTGAGCAAAATCCAACTTTTACATTTAATACAGCAGGCACATTTAACATTCAACTTGCATCACAAAATACTGCGTCAGGCTGTTCTGGAAGTACCTCTCAATCTATTACGGTTCAACAAACTCCAATACCAAGTTTTACCGGAACACCTTTAACGAATTGTGCGCCTTCGGTTGTTAATTTTGTAAATACTTCAACGGGCGGTAGTTCCTATACTTGGAATTTCGGAAATGGACAAACATTTACGGGGACAACTCCACCACCTCAAACATATCCTATAAACGGTTCTTATCCGGTTACTTTAACAATGACCACAGCGACAGGCTGTATAGGTACAACAACAATTCCTGCATATATCAATGTAACGGATGTGCAAGCTGATTTCACTTCAGATGTTGTTGATGGATGCTCACCACTTTCAGTAACATTTAATAGTACTTCAACAACTCCTAATCCAGCAAACCCTATTATTTCTTGGAGCTGGAATTTTGGAAATAACGTAACTTCTAACTTGCAAAATCCACCTGTTCAAACTTATCAAGTTGGAATTTACGATGTTTCATTAACGGTTACAACTCAATCTGGATGTACAAATACGATTACAATCCCAGAATACATTAAAGTGGGACAAATAAATTCAATAAGTATTTCTGTAGATTCAATCAATAGATGCATCAAAAAAGATTTTTTATTTACTTCCAATGTTAGTACAACACCTCCAAATCCTCCTGCTGAAGAAATAAGTTATTTTTGGGATTTTACGGATGGAACATCAACAGAGGAGAATCCAACCTACCAATTTACATCCGATACTGGTTATTTTGACGTAAGTTTAATAGTAAATTTTAGAGGTTGTAGAGACACTATAGAAATAGACTCAATGATTTATATCAAAGCACCGATTTCATTATTTACTCCTGCATCTACTTTATTTTGTAATCCAGCAAGTTTGCCGGTTACTTTAAATATTACAGATGATGCCACTCACGGTCAACTTACAGACGATGTTTACATGATTTGGAGATGGGGAGATGGAACACCTGATACTTTTTTAGATGATCCAGATTTAGATGATGCAAATTTAGGTTCAACTTCTCATGTTTACACGGGATATGGAACATACATTGTTAAACAAGTAATACAAAATTTCACAACAGGCTGCAAAGACAGTACAACCCAAGAAATTAATGTATCAAGGGTCAATGCAGCTTTTACTTATAGTAATGATTCTATTTGTCAAGGAGATTCGCTGTTTATGTACGACGCAAGTTCAACTTGGATGACACCACCGAATCCTCATCCTTTAGAAACATGGGTATTTGATATGGGAAATGGAACTGCTCCTGTAAACATGGGTGATACAGCAAATTATATTTATCAAACTCCTGGAAGTTATTTAATTGAAATGACTGCTACAAACAGTGTTGGTTGTTCAGACAGTATTACTTTACCAATTACTGTTTTAGCTCCGCCTTTTGCTGTACTTTCTTCAGATGCTGCTGTGGTATGCGACCCTTTCCTAGTCAACTTCTCTAATGGTTCAATTTCTTTAAATGGTTTAGCACTTGCAAGTTTTGAATATACTTTCACCGATGACAGCACAACTTTAACAACAACTTCTGTTGGAACTCCAGTTAGCCATGAATTTAATGGAAATGGAACTTTTTACGCAGAATTAACGGCAACTGATGTTTTTGGTTGTGTTTCTGGACCAGCTTCTAATCCAATAACAATTACAAAACCAAGTCCTTTCTTCTCCGTTGAAAATATTATCTGTAACGGTGAGGCTATAAACACAACCAATACAACTACTGGATCAACACCACTAACATACGAGTGGTTTATAGATGGCACTCCTTTCTCTACTGATGAAAATACTACGACAGTGTTTAATGAGCCAAACATTACTTTTGGAGTTACAAGTTCTACACATACCATATCACTAGTTGCAACAGATGTCTACGGTTGTAAAGACACAATCGGTAACCTTGTGACAGTTTCAATACCTTTTGCAATTCCAACCTACTCTTTTTCAGGTGCTGTGCAAGATTCTTCAGGTAATTTTACTTGCCCACCACTTTTTGTTTCACTTTCTGATTCTTCAATTTCTTATGGAAGTATTGATTTGTGGAATTGGGATTTTACCCCTGCAGGATTCTCTGTTAATCAAACTGCATCAACAGTTTATGCATTTTCTGGATATTATGATTTAATTTTAACTGTTACAGATGAATACGGATGTATAGCTGATACTGTTATTGATGATTATGTTATTATCGGCGGACCTTCGGGAGAACCTGATTGGGCACAAGGAGCTGGAGTTTGTTCTCAAGGAGCCAGCTTTACGGTAGCCAATCCTCAAAATGTGTTTAGCTCTGTTTGGGAAATGGGAGACGGTGACTCTGTGACAAATGATTTAGACTTCAATTATAATTATGCTTCCCAAGGAACTTATACACCTGGAGTAACCCTTTATGATAGTTTGGGGTGTGAAGTATTTTATCCTTTGCCTCCAATTCAAGTTTTTGACGATGGTTTAACTGCAGCCTTTACAGTAAATCCAAATCCTGTTGAACAAGGAGCTTTAGCAACTGCAACTGATCAATCTATTTCAACAGGAGCACCAATTGCAAGTTGGACTTGGGATTTTGGAAATAGTCAAACTTCCTTAGTATTTAATAATTCAAATCAATCAACAACTTATCCGCTTGGTGGATTTTACGATATTACTTTAATTGTTACGGATGCAATTGGTTGTGTTGATAGCATTACGCAATCTATTTTTGTGAAAGACCCTGAAATTTACGTTCCAAATGTTTTCACACCAAATGGAGACGGAGCAAATGATATATTCAATTTACCATTTGATGGCTTTAAATCTTACCACATAACCATAACTAATCGTTGGGGAAATGTTGTTTGGGATAGAGATAGAGACGATGCAAAACCACTTTTACTATGGGACGGGACTGACAATGGTGGAAATGACTGCACAGATGGCGTTTACTTCTATTTGTTAACAGGAGAAATGAAAGGCGGAACGATGGTTTCTAAAAATGGATTTGTAACTAAAATTAGTTCAAAATAAATTGTAGTTGAAGTTTGATTTTTGAGTTCGGAAGCGTTTTAAAGTAACAAACTACTTTCTGTATCATTTTCGTAACCTTCATCAATGTTTGTTGGATTGATTACGGCAGCATTTACTGCTAAAACATCGCAACGTTCATTTTCAGGATGTCCAGCATGACCTTTTACCCAAACAAATTTCAGCTCAAATTGTGAATGAAGTTTCAAATAGCGAAGCCATAAATCTTTGTTTTTCTTTCCTTTAAATCCTTTTTTTACCCAACCGAAAACCCATCCTAGTGTAATGGAATCGATGACATATTTTGAGTCAGAGTAAACAGTTATAGGTATTTTCGTCGTTTTTAAACTTTCCAATCCTACTATTACTGCCAATAATTCCATGCGATTATTTGTCGTCAAACGAAATCCTTGAGAAATCTCTTTTACTTTATCGTTAAATTTTAAAATTGTTCCAAAACCACCTGGCCCAGGATTTCCGCGGGAAGAACCGTCTGTGTAAATGCGAATCATTACAAAATATTAATTATAGTTTAGATTTTCACGCTTTTTTTCTACTTGGATTTTTATTTAAAAAAGCAGTCCAAGAACCACCACCCGCTTTATTATGTTCCCCAACACCTTTGGAATAATAATGGCAAACTGCAACAGCTAAACCATCGGTTGCATCTAGGTATTTGGGCATGTCTTGGAAATTCAAGAGTTTTTGAAGCATTATCGCCACTTGCTCTTTCGAAGAAGCCCCACTTCCCGTAATTGATTGCTTGATACGTCTCGGAGAATATTCTTCAAATGGAATATTGTGATTCAAACACGAAGCAATTGCTACTCCTTGTGCGCGTCCTAATTTCAACATCGATTGAACATTTTTGCCAAAAAATGGTGCTTCTATTGCCATTTCATCGGGCTTGTATTCTTGAATTAAACCATTAAGTCGATCCAAGATTCGCTTTAGTTTATCGGGTTGATTCGCTAGCTTATTTAATTGAATAATACCGAAGTTCAACATCGACATTTTACCATTCTTCACGTGTATAATTCCATAACCCATTACTGTTGTACCGGGGTCAATTCCAAGAATTATCTTATCTTCAACCATTCAAACTATTTTTCGTTGATTAAAACTAACTATTTTCGGTCGATAATTCTGCTTTTGTTCAAAGGAATTGTTTTTTCAATTTTGGTTTATTTGCTTTACAATCGCTTGAATAAACTAGATTGGAACGAGCGCCAATTTGATAATTTTCAGCTACTTCCATTCCTTTTATGTTTTGTTTTGGTTCCTTTAAATTGGTACTTCGAATGGGTAAAATGGGAACTTTTAGTGCGAACAATTAAGGAAGAAAAAAATCCAAATAAGCTAAGAGCTTTTGTTTCTGGCATTGTTTCATCGTTTTTAACTCCTGCGTTCAGTGGGAATTTTTTAGGAAGAATCATTTATTTTGAAGCCAACAAACGCTGGAAACTAACCGTGTATTCAATGGTTTCTAATTTCTCACAATTTACAGTAAGTATGTTTTTCGG
>CAMDGP010000080.1 GCA_945897765.1 Chitinophaga pinensis | reverse complement strand
TCGGTTTTTTGGCTGTGTAAAATAAATCTGCAAAGCTTTTGAAACCAACAGTTTTCACGTAACAATCTTCATTTTGACGACTTTTGTAAAATTCAATTGCAGCGTTTTGTGTGTATCCTTCCACTTTTGGAACAATCACGACAACTGTTGAATAAATGAATAAAAGTGTCGCAATCAACGATGCAATAATTTGATTTTGTGCGGTAAATCGTTTGGAAAGAAAAATAAATAGTAAGGCTACAAAAAACAAAGCACCGATCAAAAATTCAAAACCGGTCCAATGAACTTGAGCCTGTAAATTTCCAACAGCGAAATCATCTTTTATTACAGTCATTTTGGTGATTTTTTCTTTGTTCATGGCCACAAATTGTATGGCAACTACAATCAAAGACCAAACGAATCCAAGTGAAAGCAACATCATTTTAATCCATTTCGGGAGCGATTCCTTTTGTTCAAGAAGTTTGTAAATGTAATAAGCGGCTATAAAAGTGAGCGGGAAATAAGCTAAAGAGGAATAATGAATGATTTTCGTTTTTACGATTGTAAATAAAATTAAAACCGTCCAAAGTAAAATTACCATCCACGTTTTAAATTCAAAGAAAACAAGTCGTTCGTCTTTTGGGAAGCGTTTGAAATATAAAAAGGTATAAATCGAAGCGGGAAAAACGCCAATAAAAAGTACCACAAAATGGTAAAATAAAAAGCCTCCGTGACCAGCATCTTCCGTTTGAAAAAGGCGAACTTGATAGACAAAAAAGTCTTTTATAATTTCGAGGTTCCCATTGAGCATTTGAAGAATGAACCAAAATCCACCGACGAAAAGAGAAATAATTAAGAACAATAAAACGTGCCCCAAATTAAATTTCACTTTGAACTTTTTGACAATGAAATAAATCACTGTTACCAAACCAAAAACTAACAAAGCAACTGGACCTTTAGATAAAACGGCTAGACCAATAAACAAGGCTGAAAGTCCAACGAATCGGTAGCGATGAAGCTTGTCGGTTGAGCGTGTAAAAGCTGAAATGTTATAGATTCCAAGAAAGATAAACAGATTAAACCATGGGTCGATAATTCCTGATTTGAAATAGATAAATGGTAGAATTGAACAAGCGTAAAGTAAAGCCCAAAGGAGTCCAAGTTTTGAATTTAAAATCGAACGTCCCAAACGGAAAAGCACTAATAAAGTCACAATTCCACAAATGGCATTTGGAAAGCGAGCAGCAAATTCATTGATACCAAAAACCTTCATTGAAAGCGCTTGCATCCAAATAAACAAAGGAGGTTTTTCCCAAAAAGGTAAATAGTTGATTTGAACCGTTAACCAATCATTGGTGACCAACATTTCGCGAGCCGCTTCCGCAAAATTTATTTCGTCCCAATCAAATAAATGACTTTGACCAATAAAAGGAATGAATAGAAAACTTCCGATTACGATAATTAAAATCTGGATAGTTTTGTCGGATAGTTTTGTCATCAATAGGGATTGATTAATTTGAAGTGCAAATATACCTTAGAAAAAAGAGGGTACAAAGAAAAACGACTGGAGAAAACTCCAGCCGTTCATTAAAAGTTGTTATAAAATACTTTTATTTCTTCACATCAAAACGATCCAATTCCATCACTTTTGTCCAAGCAGCGATAAAATCTTTCACGAATTTTTCTTTTGCGTCATCACTTGCATATACTTCTGCTAAAGCGCGCAATTCAGAATTTGAGCCAACACCGAAAGGTATAGAAATAATTCGTGACTACGTGACAGGCAAAATTACTTTGAGTGAATTGGTGATTTTTGCTAAACAAAAAGCGTATGTCTAATTCATACAATTACTTAAATCCAGACTACACTTACAAAGACCCTAAAACTAGACTCTTAAGAAATTCACAACCAACCTTCAGTTGTGAAATCTCAATCTTTAATTTATTTCTTAATTTCGAGATGTGAAATTTGCATCAAAACTTTTGTTTCTTTTTTTGTTTCCCAGCTATTTAATGGCACAAAGCGATTTTTGGAAACCGTCAGATAGTTTGAATAAAGCGCGAATTATTACCAGTTCTTCGATTATTGGTGTTGGTTATTCCGGAAGTTTAATAGGATTGCATCAAGTTTGGTACAACAATCCGTGGACCGGTTTTCATTTCTTTAACGATGGTGAAAATTGGCTGCAAATGGATAAAGCAGGACACACGTTTACAACCTATCAGATTTCGAAGAACATATCACAACTCTATCGATGGGGAGGAATGAAACCTAAAAATGCAGATTGGTTGGGCGTTGGTGTTGGTTTGAGTTATCTTACTTTTCTCGAAGTGTTAGACGGATTTTCTAATGAATGGGGATTTTCTGCTTATGATATGTTGGCGAATGTGAGTGGTTCCGCTTTATTTTGGGGACAAGAACGCTTGTTTAAACAGCAAATAATTGTACCTAAATTCTCCTTTCACACTACAGAGTATGCAGCGCTTCGACCTGAAATTTTAGGAAGTACGTTTGCTGAACAATTACTCAAAGATTACAACGGACAAACCTATTGGTTGAGTTTTTCTCCAGGAACAATGGGCGACAATAAATTTCCAAAATGGTTGTGTTTTAGTTTGGGCTACAGCGCTGACCAAAAAATTGTTGGTAGCGAAGAAACCTATCTAAATTATCATTCGAGAAGGGAATTTTTAGTGTCGATGGATATAGATTTCTCGCGAATTCCTGTAAAAAACCATTTTCTTAAAACTGTTTTTAGCCAGTTGAATTACCTCAAAATTCCTTTTCCAACATTGATAATTCAAGGAAATAAATTTGGTGCGAGAGGATTGTATTTTTAGGAAACCCCATTTTTCTTAACCACAACCTCAAATAATTTTGGCCAGAATTTCCCTGTCATGTACAGTTTTTTCGTTGCTGAATTATAAGCAATTCCATTGAGAACTTCACCATTTCCTTTACCTTCCTGAACCAATTGCGTAGCGTCGATTGTTGCCAGTACTTTTCCTGTTGCAGGGTCAATTACTGCGATATTATTGGAAGTCCAAATATTGGCATAAATCAAACCGTCCACGTATTCTAATTCGTTCAAGCGGGCAATTGGACCTTGATCGGTATACACTTCAATCGTGCGCTCAACATCGAAGGTTTTCGGACTTCTAAAGTAAATTCTCTCAGAACCATCAGACATAATTAAACTTTTTCCATCGTTACACAGTCCCCAGCCTTCGCCAGTGTAAGTAAATTCTTTGATAGATGTAAAATCACTTTTGTTGTAAACAAGACATTTTTGATTTTTCCAAGTCAATTGATAAAGTTCATCGCCTAAAACCGTGATTCCTTCGCCAAAATGAGTAGCGTCTAAGCCCATTTTTCTTAAAATAGCTCCTGTTTTCAAATCTACTTCTGCAATAATTGTTTCGCCAGCTTGATTGGGGTCACCTGTTCCTTCGAATAATTTTCCGTCATTAAACTCCAATCCTTGCGTAAAACTTGTTTCCAAATGTGGAAGTGAAGAAACGATATCAACTGACCATTTTTCGGGAGTAATATCAGAGAGAATACGAATCAAGCGTTGGTCGGAATAGGAAGTCCCATCTTTTCTAAAAGCCACTATTTCAATTCCAAAAGCGCCAACTTGGAAATCCTTGGTATCCAAAGTGTAAGTAATCTTTCCTTTGGGTGCTGTCCAAGAATTTAATTTTTTTCCATTTATAGAAAGCTCGAGTTTTTGAATTTCTTCACTTACTTCAAAAGGAATTTGCAACGATTGACCGTGCGGAACCGCTAAATTTTCTGTGAAACTAAAACTAAAAGGAGGTGTCTCAGAACTTGTTGAATTTGGCATGACATAAGGCAATATAAAAGCGACAATCAATCCTAGTATTATTACATAAATGAAATACTTTTTCATGAATTTAATGTTTTAATTTCTTTAAGAATAGATCGTCCATTAATCATTCCGTGGGTTTCAGACAAAAGAACTTCACCTTTATCAATGACAATTACTTGTGGCGATTGATGAACAACTCCACTTTTTGACTCAATTGCATTGGAAATATTTCTGAATTGAATTAAATCCAAATAATACGAACCAACCGCATCGCTCTCTAAAATCCCACTTCCTTCAAAGCGCGAGATAGCCATCGTCGAAATCGAACAACGCGTGCTGTGTTTGAAAATTAATTGTGGTTTTTGGTGACTTAAAATCCAACATTCTTCCAGTTGGTTTTCGTCTGTTAGTTTAATCCAAGCCATTAGATTCCGGGTGTAAATTGTTTCAAAAAACGAATATCATTTTCTGAGTATAAGCGTAAATCGGTTACTCTATATTTTAATTGCGCGATGCGTTCTACTCCCATTCCAAAAGCAAAACCTGTAAATTCATTGGAGTCAATTCCACATGCTTCTAGTACGTTTGGATCAACCATTCCGCAACCTAAGATCTCAAGCCAGCCTGTGTGTTTACAAACGTTGCAGCCTTTTGCATTACACAAAGTACAAGAAACGTCCACTTCAGCACTTGGTTCCGTAAATGGAAAATAGGAGGGGCGTAAGCGAATTTGAGTTTTTTCACCAAACATTTCACGTGCGAAAAATAAAAGTGTCTGTTTTAAATCAGCAAATGATACATTTTTATCAATGTATAAACCTTCTACTTGATGAAAGAAACAGTGTGCACGGGCAGAAATAGCTTCGTTTCTGTAAACACGTCCTGGTGAGATTGTGCGAATTGGAGGTTTTGAAGATTCCATCACGCGTACTTGAACCGAACTTGTGTGTGTACGTAAAGCAATTTCATTTTCACCTTTTTGGATGAAAAAAGTATCTTGCATATCGCGAGCTGGATGTTCTGGTGGAAAATTTAGAGCAGAGAAATTATGCCAATCGTCTTCAATTTCTGGACCTTCTGAAACAATAAATCCGATGCGCGAAAAGATGTCGATTATTTCTCGTTTAACTAAAGATAATGGATGATGACTACCAGCTGAAATATTTTCTCCTGGTCTTGAAAAATCAAAATCAGTGTTTTTCTCTGTTGTTGAAGCTAGGTTTTCTTTATGTTGCGCGAAAAAATCTTCTGTAGCTTGTCGCAAACTATTGATTAATTGACCAACTTCTCTTTTTTGTTCGTTGGGAACATTTTTAAGCTCGGCATATAAATCTTTAAGAATTCCTTTACTACCAAGGTATTTAATTCGGAAAACTTCTAATTCTGCCGCAGAAGAAATGGAATATGCATTGATTTCTTGAAGAATTGCTTCAATTTGTATTTTCATGAGTAGAAATTGTAACTTTTTTATAGCAAACGTTGTTTAAATGTCAAACAGGTTTGTTAATGCAAATTTATAAGAAAAAAATAGCCATCTTTCAATTAAAGGTATCAATTATTAGAGTTGGTGGTTTTTTACTTATTTTTTTGTTGACATCGTGTTACAAAAAGCAAGACACTATTTTGTCTGTGGTTGTTAAAAATGAAAGTGGTCAAGTTGTTGAAGGGGCTTTGGTTGAGCTGAAAGCAGAACCTACCAGTCTTGGAAACATTGTTGCGATTAACATGGAAAACACGACCGATGATTTAGGTGTGGCATATTTTAATTTTAATGAATATTATAAATCAGGTCAGACTGGGGTGGTTATACTAAAAATAAAAGTAAAACAGTTTGGATTATATGGTGAAGGGGTTGTAACTGTGGAGCAAGAAGTAGTGACAGAGACAATTGTGGTGGTAAAATAGTCATCTGAAAGGGACTATTTGTTGAATTAAAAAAAAAGTGTAAATTTGGCTAGCTCAAAAATTATGAAAAAACTATTATTTCTTCCGTTGTTATTGTTGGTTCTTGTTACAAGCATCTCTTGTGAATCAAAAGACCCTGCAGTTTTAAAAGTATTCGTTCGCTCTTCTTCTAATCAATTAGTTGGTGGTGCAAAAGTGATTATTATTGGTGATCAACAGTCAAATCCTGCAACTTTGGATTTTACGGATACTTCATTTACTAACAGTTCTGGTTTTTCTGTGATTGACATGGATGAGTATTTCAATACATCTGGCAAGGAAAACACGACAGGATATTTTGATATTGTTGTTAAATACAATAATAAAATCGCTACTGGATATACAAGATGTCGAATTCACACAACATCAGTAGAAACAATTTATTTACCTAATTAATTATCATGAAAAAAATAGTTCTTTTATTCTCTCTCGTTCTTTTCGCTTTTACTTTTTCATCATGCAGAAAAAAAGGCGACACAATTGCTAATATTTACGTTAAAGATGAAACCAATTTAAGTGTTTCTGGCGCAATGGTAATTTTGTACGGAACAAATACTGGAAATACGCCTCAGCAAGTTGCGGTGTTTGATACACTTTATACCAATTCAACAGGATTGGCATCTTTTAATTTCAATGATATTTATCAATTAGGTCAGGCTGGTGTTGCCGTTTTAGATATCAAAGCCCAAAAATTGAATAAAATTGGTCAAGGAATTATTAAAATTGAAGCTGAGACTGTAAACGAAGAAACGGTTTTTATTCAGCCTTAATTTTCTAAAACTTACGACATGAAAAAAGTGCTTTTTGTTATTGTTGCAATTGTTGTAGCACAAACTTTCACTTCATGTCGAAAAAAGAAAGATACAATAGCGCATATTTACGTGCGTGATGAGACTGATAATCCAGTAAACGACGCAACAGTTATATTGTATGGAACAACAACAGGAGACCCTTTAGGTGGTAATGGACCAGGAATTGGTAATTTTAAAGATACGGTGCAAACCAGCAGTTCAGGTTTAGCTGTTTTCAACCTAAGTGAACTTTATCAGTCTGGTCAAGCAGGTGTTGCTATTCTAGATGTTAAAGCTTACAAACTAAATAGACTGGGCACAGGTTTAATAAAAATCGAACCAGAAACGATTAGTGAGCAATCAATTATTATTCAGCCTTAAAAATAAGTTAAAAGATAAAAGTGAAGAGTTAAAAGTGAATTCACCAATAACTTTTCGTTTTACACTTTTAACTCTTCACTCAAAAAATAGTCATCTCAATTTGATGTCGGAGGATTTTTTTTTCTATTTAGACAAATGAAATTGAATTTTTAATTATAAATCCGTACCATTGAAACAACAAAAAAATTAAGCTCTAATCTGTTTCATTTCTTTACTTCTTCCTTTCACTTCTTCCCAAGAGCATACAGATTGATGTTGATCTAATGAAAGTTCATATTCTGTAAAATCTACGTATTCCTTCGCAATGATTTCATCCATCAAGTTCGTATCAGGATTTTGTTTCTGTAGCAAGTTTAAAATATGGTTTAAAGATGTCATGTCAATAAAAAGTGTTGTCCAATAAGAAAGATTGTCCTTGATAACATTCGCCATGACACATACTTGTTGGTCAAAATCATTAAATCTTAATCCTTTAATTTCTAATTGCGTTTCCATAGTCTTTTAATTTATAGAACAAAGGTAGATTGGGTGAACGTAATCTATTTACGTTCATCTTTAAAGGAGTAAAAAAATTAAAATTTCTGAGATTATTAGTGAATGTTGAAAGCAACATTGGTAAATTAAGATTCTCAAATCCTTGAGATTGTTTACTTTTGCACTATGGCAGAAGAAACAAATATGTCTTTTTTACAACATCTTGAGGAATTGAGATGGCGACTAGTGCGCTCCGCAATTGCAGTGATAATTTTTGGAACGGTCATTTGGATTTATCAAGAAAAAATCATGAATGAAATCTTCCTGAAAATGGTTAATAAAGATTTCATCACTTTCAAATTATTGTGCAAATTTTTTGGCGTTTGTGTGGGTGATATTCCTGTTAAAATGCAAAGTATGACCGTTTCTGGACAATTCTCCTATGCATTGATGTTGAGCATAATGGGTGGTGCAGTCATGGCTTTTCCTTATATTTTCTACCAAATTTGGTCATTTGTGAAACCGGGGTTGAAATTCACGGAGAAAAAAATGGCACGTGGACTTGTTTTTTATGTTAGTTTTCTGTTTTTCTTGGGCATTGCATTTGGTTATTTTGTTGTAGCACCATTGAGTATTCAGTTTTTTGGAACTTTTACAATGAGTTCTCAAATTGAGAATATTTTCACTATTAACTCCTATATGAGTACGGTAATTTCGACAGTATTCTATACGGGTTTATTCTTTCTACTACCGATTGTTTCCTATTTCCTTACCAAAATTGGTTTATTTGACGCTGCGTTTTTAATTACCTATAGAAAACATGCTATTGTTGCAATTTTAATTCTGGCAGCAATCATTACACCACCAGATGTACTTTCACAAGTCATTGTTTCCATTCCGATTTTAATTCTTTATGAAGTTGGGATCTATGTTGCAAAACGAGTTGAGAAAAATCAACGAAACGAAAATAAATCATAAGGATGAGATTCATTGTTCTGTTATTTTTTGCTTTTGTTTCAATAACTGCATTTAGTCAAAAGACAATTGTTAAAGGAAAAGTAATAGAATTTGCTAACGGTCAAGGAATGCCTTATGCAAAAGTTAGATTTCAAAATTCTAAAATTGGAACCTTAACGGATTCATTAGGTAATTTTTTCATTGAAACGTATTATGCAACTGACTCTATAATTGTTAATGTTCCTGGCTACCAAATACAATCAAAGAAGATTATAAAAGACAGAGAAAATACGCTGGAAATTAG
>CAMDGP010000079.1 GCA_945897765.1 Chitinophaga pinensis | reverse complement strand
TGATAAAATGGAAGCTACATTCTTTAATGCATCAGCATTTTTTACAGATGCCCCACCAAATTTAAAAACTTTCATATCCTAAAAATTACGCTTGTAAAATTAACTAATTGTGTTTGATATAGTTCGTTAGTTGTAGTAATAAGTACCTCTTAACTTTTCATTCGTGTTTTTAAAACAAGCTTTCCACTTTAAATTCCTACCTTTGAGGGTAATTATTTTTAATGGCACATAAATCAGGTTTTGTAAATATTGTTGGTAGTCCAAATGTGGGTAAATCAACGCTAATGAATCAATTAGTAGGCGAAAAACTTTCAATTGTTACCTCCAAAGCACAAACTACTCGTCACCGAATTTTAGGAATTGTAAACGAAGAAGACTATCAAATTGTTTTCTCTGACACGCCTGGAGTTGTAAATGCAGCGTATAAATTGCACGAAACGATGATGGATTATGTGAATACTTCCATTAAAGACGCAGATGTTTTGTTGTTCATAACGGATACGAAGGAAAACGAAATGAACCACAAAGAAACATTGGAAAAAATCAAACGATTACAAGTTCCAGTGTTGTGTATCATTAATAAAATAGATTTATCAAATCAGGAAGAATTAACAAGTCGTGTTGTTTATTGGCAGGAACAATTACCAAATGCACTTATTTTTCCAATTTCAGCTTTACATGGTTTTAGTATTGATCAAGTTTGGAACCGAATCCTAGACTTGATTCCTGAAAGTCCTCCCTATTACGATAAGGATGCGATTTCGGACAGACCAATGCGCTTTTTCGTTTCGGAAATTATTCGTGAGAAAATATTTCTGTATACCGAAAAAGAAGTGCCTTATAGTTGTCAGGTAGAAATTGAAGAATATATTGAAGAAGGATTGATGGTGAAAATTCGTGCACTGATTATCGTTGAACGTGATTCTCAAAAAGGAATTATCATCGGTAAAGGTGGAGAAATGCTGCAACGAATTGGAAAAACAGCACGAGAAGAAATTGAAAAATTTACTGGGGCAAAAGTTTATCTTGAGAATTTTGTCAAAGTTGATAAAGATTGGCGTTCAACAGATGCCAAATTAAAAAAGTACGGATACTAATATCCAAATTAGCGAAAGAATTATCAAATGAGTAACATTTTAGCAATTGTTGGTCGCCCAAACGTTGGGAAATCGACATTATTTAACAGATTGACAGAATCGCGCGATGCGATTGTAAAAGAAGTAAGTGGAGTAACACGCGATAGAATTTACGGAAAAGGCGAGTGGAACGGTTATCAATTTTCTGTGATTGACACTGGTGGTTACGCAACTGTAAAAGAAGATATTTTTGAAGGTGAAATTCGTAAACAAGTCGAACTAGCGATTCAAGAAGCAACTTTAATTGTTTTTATGGTTGACGTTATGACCGGAATCGTAGAAATGGATGAGGTTGTAGCGCAATTACTGCGCAAGAGTAAAAAACCTGTAATGATTGTCGCGAATAAAGTAGACAATACAGATAGAGTAGGGATGTCGTCCGAATTTTATTCCTTTGGTTTAGGTGAAGTGTACGATATGTCTGCTACAAACGGTAGTGGAACTGGAGAATTGTTAGACGATGCAGTAAAATATTTTGATAAAAGCGACGAGTCTGTTCGTGAAGAAGATTATTTGCCTCGCTTTGCAATTGTTGGACGTCCGAATGTTGGAAAATCATCAATGGTGAATGCATTTACAGGGCAAGAACGAAACATAGTAACCGACATTTCAGGGACAACGAGAGATTCTATTCACACTCGATACAAAGCGTTCGGTTTTGATTTCTTGATGATTGATACCGCTGGAATTCGTAAGAAAGCAAAAGTTACAGAAGACATTGAATATTATTCTGTTTTGCGTTCCGTTCGAACGATTGAAAATGCCGACGTTTGTTTGTTTTTGATTGATGCAAGTGAAGGCTTACAAAAACAAGATTTGAGTATTTACTACATGATTGAGAAAAACTCGAAAGGTTTGGTTGTACTTGTAAACAAATGGGATTTAGTGGAGAAGGACCACAATACTATGCTTGAATACGAAAAGAATTTAAGAGAGCAATTGGCACCTTTTAACGACGTTCCAATTATTTTTACTTCAACAATTACGAAACAGCGTATTCACAAAGCGTTAGAGACAGCGATGAGGGTTCATGAAAACCGCACTCGTAAAATTGCAACTTCAAAATTAAATGATGTGATGTTGGATATTATCAACGCAACACCACCGCCAGCAATCAAAGGGAAATACATTAAGATTAAGTACGTTCAGCAATTGCCAACGCATTCACCTGCGTTTGCTATTTTCTGTAATTTGCCACAATATGTTCCAGAATCTTACAAACGGTTTTTAGAAAATAGATTACGTGAGCAATTTGATTTCGAAGGAGTTCCTGTGAAAATATTCTTTAGAAAGAAATAATTCTAGATCTAATACCATTTTACACATAGAATGCCGCATTAGAAAAAAGGTTTAGTATAATGCCAAGTTAGTTTTCAAGAAGTATTTAATACGACTTCACCAAGGCAAATGAAAACAATTTCGGTATTACTTATAATTTCAGGATTTACCCTTAAATTATCTTGCGTATTCTCCACAATATTTCTAAAAAATTGAACTTAGTAAACTAAAATCAATGCCCTTCAACGTGACCTTTTTCACCTATGGGAATATCCAAAATCCAGGTGTAATAGCCTACAAAATGACTTTGGAAATAACCCATTTTATGGACTTGACTCTTAGGAAAATAAACACGGTTGCTTTTATTTAAACCTTTCACACCAACTTGAGGTGCAACACCATCTTGTTGACACGGTTTATTTTTTCCAGGACCAGAAAGCTTTGCTCCATATTGCCAAATTTCTCGCCATTCGCTTTGAATAATTTTCCCCGAAGAAGCATTTTCAGGAGCTAAAATATAACAAACACCAAAATGAATTTTACCTCGTAATTCCTCAATTATTCCTAAAGAATAAGCGTAGCCCATACTGTGAGAAATAATGTATAAGGTATCATTTTTAGATTGATTTGGCAATTCATTCAAAATCTGATTCAAATTTTTACCAGCAATTCGACCTCTTTCTCTTCTATGCTTAAAACCTTTTCTATTTGGATTAGTCGCTAATAAATCTAAAGTCTTAACTTTCTTGTTTCCAGCGATTGTAGTTTGATTGCATTTATGCTTTTTCTTTGATTTACATGGTTTTGGATAAATTCCTGAGTTGGTCGTGAAATTAACTAAAGAACCATGGTTGGAAGTAGAAACAGAATGATGACCGTCAGCATACCATACCTCACTCGGATTTATTCTATTTTGAAACAGTAAGTCGATGGCATTCCATGGTCGCCAATAATTGTAGCGGTCATAACTATACAAATAGTTTTTAGAATTCGGATATTCTGTTCCTTTGTTTTGAATATCGGTTAAGTTTTGTTCGAGCGAATTACTAATAGAAACAGGTCGATAGCCATTGACAAAAACCAAGATACGTTTTGCTGGGTCAGCCATTTTGAAACGTTTAGTTAAATCTACTCCCAAATGGTTGTAAACCCGCTCATTTACTATATTTCCAGCACTGTCTCTATCTCTAAAAACGATGTAATGACTTTTGGCACTATGAACTAAATCTTTGGTTACCAATTCCAATCGATTACTTGAACTTACTAATTTTGCTTTAAAGGAATTGTCAATTTTTACTAAATCAAAATACAAAACTTTATCGCGTTTAAATACATACCAATCTTGGCCTCTCCGTTGGAAAATATAACTTGAAACTGTTTTGTTATATTGCTTTGCGAATAAATCTTTTTCATTCATTTTAACAAAAAGTTCAGCTATCGATAATCCTTTTAAATCTTTAAGTCGATGGGATTTTAATACACTATTTTGATAGAACCAATCCACTAACCAAAATGCAAAATAAACCAAAATAACTGATGAAATCCAAGCCAACCATTTTAAACTTTTCAATGATTGCCGCTTGAAAAATCCTTTATTTTCAGCTAATCGTTTGTTTACTTTTCGACGAATTATAAATACCAATATGAGTGCAAATGCAACCGCCAAAATATGCATTAAACAAAATGTTTTACCATAAAATTTAAATAATGGATTGAAAAAAACATTATCGATTTTAACATAAAACAGCTGATAATTTCGTTTGAATGGTCGTAAAATTCTACGCGCAGGATTCAAACTATCCACTTCAATGTAACCATCCTTATCTTCTTTCCAAAAATAATAAGCGTTAAGTCCATTGTTGGTGCGAACGAATTCATAATCATCAAAAAGAGAAAATGTAATCGGGTTTTTTCGCAATTGCAAACATTGTTTCCATGACAAATCAAAACCCTTTTCAGGAAACATCAAATTGGCTGAATCCGAAACTTGTTGTAAACCAAAAGAAGAACCGATGTGGTAAGCAATCGATTTTATAAAAGTTGAGTCCTTTAAATTTTTGATGAAAGCCATTCCTTTTGTTGGAACTGAATATGCTCTAACTTCCTCATTATTAAAACCTTTAATGATAAAAAAGTAAATCGCGTTTGGATCTTTACTTGGAAAACTTTTAAAATAGTTATCTCTAAAATTTTTCATTTCTCGCGAATAGCGCATACTGTCAGCTGGAGGGTTTGACCAAAAATCAGTTTCGATATCCTTTTCCCTAATGTAAATTGGAAGAATATAGGAATTGATATTAATCTTACTTTTTAAAAAGATTGATTCAATGTTTTTTTGAAAACCCTTGTCTACTTTAACATCTACTGGAACAAAATAAACGTTTATATTTTTTTCAGAGAAATTACTTTTTAAAAAAAGCAACGAATCATCATTTTGCGCAATAGTGGCAAATGAATGAGTTAAAAATAATAATAAAAAAAGAGGTAAATTTTTAATTCGAAATGAAAAAGAACTATATATGCATGAAATTTTTCTTCGCCAAAAGTTCGTCTTCAGATTCTCTGTAATCAGGATCGTCAACACAACAATCAACGGGACAAACAGCAGCACATTGAGGTTCATCATGGAATCCAACACATTCTGTACATTTTTCATGGGCAATAAAATAAACGTCCATATTTACAGGCTCAAAAGAATGATCTGCTAAAATTTCATCTCCGTTTAAGGTAGCAATAATTCCTTTCAAAGTTGTTCCGTCTGAATATTTCCACTCTGCACCACCTTCGTAAATCGCGTTATTTGGACATTCTGGTTCACACGCCCCACAGTTGATACATTCGTCAGTTATTGTAATTGCCATTTCTTGAAACTATTATTTTTTTTGCAAATATAAGAACGCTTGGTGGATTGTTTTGTTCATTTGGTAGAAATTTAATGAAGTTTTCATTTGAACCAAAGGATTTATAAGTCAGAAATGTTTTAAAAAAAGTAATTCTACTCAATTCATTGGTTTAAGGTCATTCTTGAATAGTACCTTTGCAAAGTGAAAAAAGAAGAAATAATAAACGCATTTCATCATTTGGGTAATTTAATGCGAATTCATGGGTCAAAATCGCCTTGGCCAGGATTTAGTTGTGGCGTAACTGAAGATGAATTTTTAGCAGTTGAATTAGCAATTGAACGACAAGTTCACCACAATGGTTGGTTTACTGAAGAATCTGTAAGAACCTCTTTTCTCAACCTTGGAAATTGGCTTTCAAATGAGCAATTAACGAATTGGACAAATAAATATTCTTTCACCGAAAATCCAAAAGTTGTAGCTGTAATCATGGCTGGAAACATTCCACTTGTTGGGTTTCATGATTTTATATGTGTTTTACTTTCCGGAAATAAAGTGCAATGCAAACTCAGTTCAGAAGACAATAAACTATTGCCACTTTTGGCGCTTTATTTATTGCAATTTGCACCTGAACTTAAAGAATACATTTCTTTTTCAGATCGCAATTTAAGTGGTTTTGATGCAGTGATTGCAACAGGAAGCAATAATAGTTTGGTTAATTTCGAAAGTTATTTTTCTAAATATCCGCATTTATTTCGTCATAATCGCACTTCAATTGCTGTTTTAGACGGAACTGAAACAAAAGAAGAATTGAAGGCTTTAGGTGAAGATATTTTGAATTATTTCGGAAGAGGTTGTCGCAATGTGACGCATTTATTAATTCCTGAAAATTTTGATTTAAACCTATTTTTTGAGGCAATTGTTGATTTAGGTGAAATTGTAAACAACAAAAAATACGGTAATAATTACGATTACAACAAAACGATTCATCTTTTAAATTTAGAGTCTTTTCTCGACAACAATTTCCTGCTTTTAAAAGAAAGTGACAATTTGTTTTCGCCACTTGCGATGTTACATTATCATTCTTACACGTCACAACAAGAAGTCGATTTATACTTACAACTTCACCAAGATTCGATTCAATGCGTCGTTGGTCACAATTATATAGCTTTCGGAACAGCTCAATGTCCAAGTTTGTCTGATTATGCGGATAATGTGGATACGATGGATTGGCTTAACAACCTATGATTTTTAATTCTTGATGCTTGATTTTGGATTATCCCGCAATCAAAAATCAAGAATCCATTTTCTACCATTCCTTTTCCCCAACAAAAACGGTTCCTTTGAAATGAGCTATTAATCGTTGATTTTGGTTGAAAATATCGACTTCGTACACGCCCGTTTTTTTTCCTCGATAAATTTCTTTTGCAATGCTGGTAAGTTCGTCTCCCAACGAAACTTTTCCTAGATGAGAAATTGAAGTTTCCACCGAAACGCAATGTTGACCATGAGAATTTGCTGCGAATGCTAAAGTAGAATCTGCTAAAGAATAAGAAATCCCACCGTGAGCAATGTGAAAACCATTCAACATTTCTGACTTAACTTTGCATTTCAATGAACATTTTCCTTGTTCAATTAGTAACACTTTAACTCCTAACCATTGACTAAAAGCATCATTTTGCATCATCAATTGAACAATCTCCGAGGGCGTTTTCATCAAGAAAATAATTCATTGAAAGTGAATTGCTCCTTTAATCGAACGCCTTTTTCTGTTTGAATTAAATTGCAACATTCATTCACGCTATCGTGTTCTAAAAACAATACATAATTTTCAGCACTTGCTTTGTTCAAGAAATTCTTTTTTTCTTCCATTGTAATTAAAGGTCGCGTGTCGTAACCCATCACATACGGCAAAGGAACATGTCCAGTACTTGGCAACAAATCCGCCATAAACACAAGCGTTTTTCCTTGATATTGAATATGTGGAATCATCATACTTTCCGTGTGACCATCAACAAAAAGCACTTCGATATTTGGAAAAGCATTTTTCGTGAAATCGCCAGTTCTTTCGATGAATTTGAGCTGACCACTTTCTTGAATTGGTAAAATGTTTTCTGCTAAAAATGAAGCTTTCTCGCGTGGATTTGGTTCAGTTGCCCAT
This sequence comes from Chitinophaga pinensis, assembly GCA_945897765.1. Classification (GTDB taxonomy): domain Bacteria; phylum Bacteroidota; class Bacteroidia; order Flavobacteriales_D; family Crocinitomicaceae; genus UBA952. The sequence continues at coordinate 1,274 of CAMDGP010000079.1, read as the reverse complement.
TTCCAATGTTGTTCAGTGCTCCAATAAGTTGCATTTGGAAACGCAGGACGATAGCCGTCTTTTGATTTGTTCCAATTTATTGCGCCACCGCAATGATCAAAATGTAAATGCGTTAAGAAAACATCTGTTATATCATTCGCGTGAAAACCCGATTTTGCAAGATTTCCGTGTAGCGAATCGTTTCCATACATATAATAGTGAGAGAAAAACTTTTCACTTTGTTTATCTCCAATTCCGGTATCAATCAACATTAAACGGTTTCCGTCTTCGATTAAAAGTGAACGCATTGCCCACGAGCACATGTTATTTTCATCGGCAGGATTTGTTTTGTTCCACATCGTTTTTGGAACAACTCCAAACATGGCACCACCATCCAATTTGAAAAAACCTGTGTTTAATACGTGTATCTTCATGCTCGATTTATTTTTCTTCAACGAAAGCTTTAATATTTAAAACCACCATTTTTGGATCTGTATTGGCAGTAACTGTAACAGTTTTACTTTGTTCTTTTAATTGTCCAGGTTTTGGATGGAAAACAACTTCAATTTTGTCCTTCTTTCCGGGTTGAATTGCTTGCTCCGGTTTAGTTGGCGTTGTACAACCACAACTTGCAGAAACTCCTTCAATAATCAATGGTTTTTTGCCTGTATTGGTGACATAGAAAACGGTTTTGTTGTCTGTATCTGCCTTTACTTTGCCAAAATCATGTTCTAGTTTATCGAAGCTCATCGTTGTAATATTATTTGCTTCACTTTCTAAACGTTCTTTTTCTTCTTTTTCAACTTCAGAAAGTTCTTTTTTCAATTCAGCTTCGTTTTCGTCATTGGCAACAACGGTTGAGACAAATTTACCCTCTTTTTTTGAAGAATTCTCAGAACTACAACTTGCTAAAAGCAAAATGGAAACTAAAAAATAAGTGATTTTCATACGTTTAATTTTTTGAATTAGATATTGAAGTTATTTATAATTTCAAATTTAAGAAAGATAATCTCAATTTAAACAGTTGTAAAACATTTAAAAATCTCGATTAATCCAATGTGGATCGTTGTGATTTTCTTCGATTTTATCTTTGATAATTTGAATGCTTTTCGCTAAAATGAAAATGTCTTGTGTTCCATGTTTTTGTAGCCACAACCAACTTTCATCCTCATGGGAGCTCACGATGCACGAGGTGGCCGCCAAGCTCGCCGACGTGCTCCGCATGAGCGTGCTGGACTCCTCCGCGGCGCCTGCAGCAGGAGACCTGCCACCTGCGACGCAGCGCTGGTCCCGCC
>CAMDGP010000078.1 GCA_945897765.1 Chitinophaga pinensis | reverse complement strand
TCGTTTTGCTGTTAGAAAATCCGCAAAACCAATATTTTGTTCATTTTTCATACATAAAGATAAGAAAAACTAGGCTAAAAACAACCAAAAAACAACCTTAGTTATTGACCATCAAACTGTTAATATGTAAATAGTTTTGCAACGGTCTTGAGATTTTGTAAGCGCTCCGCGCGAGATATTATATTCGCAAAATAACAATGACAAACGACGAGGACTGAGGCTCGAGGACTGAGACTCTCGAAGTCCGAAGTCTGAAGTCCGAATAGTTTGCATTCCTAAGCATAATGTGTGTCCGTTTGCAATTCGCAATTCTATCGTTCGCAATTAATTCTTCCAAACTGTATCAGTTTATAAAAATCAAACATCCACAAAGTAAAAAATCCTTTCTTTAACAAATAGGTGAGCAGTGGTAGTAATACGATAGAAACAGAAAAACCAACTTTTAAAAAAAGAATATTTTTGATTCGTTGGTGAGCAACCACTAATTTTATGTTTTGAGTAAATTGCTCGTTATGGTTTACAATTTCAAGAACTTGCAATAGGCTTTTTAATCCCTCGTTTGTTTTATTCAAAAATGTAGAGTTGTCATCTAAGTTTTTGTTCAAAACAGGATTGTCAATGTGTGCAATTGGAATGGCATTTTGCGTTAAATCAAAACCAAACAAAGTGTCTTCGTGTCCATAACCTTTAAGTGATTCATTGAATTTTACTTTTTCAAAAACCGTTTTTCGGATAAGAAAATTATTGGTTTTAAAACCCAAGTTTGGATTTTTCAATCGCTCTTCAATTGATTTGCTTTCTCTTATGACACTATATTTCCAACGTAATAAATGATTGCGGTCGGGCTTGTTTTTCCGGTAAACACTTGCGCCACAAAGCACGAATGTTTCATTTGCATTGATATATTGAATGTAATCCGATAAAAAAGTGGGTGAAATCACTTCCGAATCGCCATCTATAAACAGCAAAAAAGACTGAGACGCAAATTCTAAAAATTGATTTCGAATAGACGCTCTGCCTTTGTTTTGTTGATTTTCTATGTAAATAACTTTGGTTGAAAAAACAGCGTTTAATTTCTTAATTGCTGGAATTGAACCATCATCGATTACAATGAGTTCGATTTTTTCTTTTATGTTTTTAGACTGCTCATAAAGTGCTTCAACCAATGCGTTAACATCGGAATTGTAAACTGGAATACAAACAGTTATCATTCTCAGAAATCTGAAAAAATTAAGCCATTGTGCTTGGAGTACCAAAGTTCATTGGCGGAAATCCTGCTTGTGGATCATCAATATGTCCAAAAGTCTGCTCATATTTATTAATATTGTCAGCCAACGCTTGCATGAAACGTTTTGCATTTTGTGGTGTCATTAATACTCGAGAACGCACTTTTCCTTTTGGCATTCCTGGCATCACTTGAACAAAATCACATACAACCTCAGCTGGTGAATGCGTAATTATTGCAAGATTTGAATATACTCCTAAAGCAATTTCTTCAGAAAGTTCGATGTTCATTTGGTTTTCTTCGTTTTCCATTCTATTTTGTTTTTATAGTTCAAATTCTTGTTCTTCAAAGCGAATATTAAATTGTTCCAACTCTTCTAAAATTGGTTCATAAATCGCCGCGTGAATAGGTAAAGTTACTCCTTTTTCGAGTAAATCGCCTTTCAAAATCATTTTTGCTGCAATCGCAACAGGCAAGCCGACAGTGTTTGACATCGAAGTGTACATTTGATCTTCTCCAATATTTATCATGGAAGAAATCACTTTATGCTCTTTTCCTTCATGCTCATATTCAAACTCATGATACATCACTAACATATCCTTGTCGCCTTCTACTAATTTCCATTTTTCTGCCAGCAATTTCTCTAACAATTGCGCTGGACTTGCGTTTTCAAAGCCAAATTTTTCATCCTTTTCAAAAATCCCGATGGATTCAAACAAAGGATATAAATTCATTCGGTCTTCACGTAAAAATAATTTTAGTTTGTCTTCAACGGATAAATCGCGGTTGTACTGTAAAAATGCATTAATAAAAGAGCGTGGGGTTAATTCCTCCGAATTTGCCATTTTGTAAGAATCATCAGTCATTCCTAACTCAATAAATACATCCCAACCTTGACAGTAATTGGGTCTGCGCAAAGTTCCTCTATAAATTGTGGGAATGTCTTCAATTCCGTATGTTTTTCTATACGATAAAGAATCTCGATTCGCATATCCATCAAATTCACCATACGTTCCAATTGAAAAACGTTCTGTTCTTTCAAACAATCGATTGTAGGGAATGTACTTATACTCGTCATTTTGTTTGAAACAAGCGGCCCCACCCTGCCCTGCTAGAATCACGTTTCTTGGATTCCACGTGAATTTATAGTGCCAAGGATTTGTATCGCTTTCGGGCGCCATCAAACCACCACAAAAAGATTTAAAGCTAGTGAGTTTTCCACCTTTGTTTTGAATGGCATGAATAATCTTCATCGCACTCATGTGGTCGATTCCGGGGTCAACACCAATTTCATTCATGATGACAATTCCAGCACCTTTAGCTTCATCGTCCAAAGCTCTCATTTCAGCAGAAATATAAGAAGGTGTGATTAAATCAACACATAAATCGATACAATCTTTCGCTACTTCGACGTGAAAACGAGCGGGTAACATGGAAATAACCAAATCAGCATGTCCAATAACAGGGCGACGTTCATGCGGATCTAAAACATTAAAAATTAAAGCTTCAGCATTGGGATGATTATTTATTTTTCGCTTAACTAACTCGATATCTTGGTCAACAATTTTCAAATGCCAATCATTTTCTTGTGCGATGGAGAGTAAATATCTAATCATAGAGGAAGCTGATAAACCTGCGCCGAGAATAAGGATTTTTTTCATTTCTACAGTTTTTCTTTAAGGAATTAAAGCTTTTAGACAGCTAAAAATCCGCGCCAAAAGTAATGATTATATTACTCTTGGTCTTGAATTAAAAATCGAAAGCATTAAAAAATCTTGATATTATTTGTTAAGAAACCGAACTTTTAGAATTGATAAGAACAAAATACTATTAAATGTGTCATTTGGATAAGGTAATGATTAATTTTGCACCCGCATGAAACAAACATTTTTACAAAAAATAGTTGGCATTTTTTTCTCCATGAAAAGCATGTCGTTATCATTGATAGCATTCCTGATTGGAATTGGAGCTGCAACTTTTATAGAATCGCTTTATGGTATCCAAAGTGCCAAAATCATAATTTACAATGCAACTTGGTTTGAGCTTTTGCTTTTTTATTTAACGCTTAATTTAATAGCTAATATTTTCAAATACAAAATGTTCGTTCGCGAGAAAATTGCTATGTTGACTTTCCATCTCTCCTTTATTATAATTCTATTTGGTGCTGGCGTGACACGTTATATTAGCTTTGAGGGCTTGATGGTTATCAACGAAGGAACAACTTCTGATTTTATTTTTACTTCCGATCCGTATTTACTTATTTACGTTGAAAATCTAAAAACCAGCGCCTCAAAAGTAGATGCAACTAAACATTATTTATCCGTAATCACCGACAATTATTTCAAAACGGATGTTGAATTGGAGTCGAAAACGATTTCTGTGGAATACTTAAAATTTCAAACGAAGATGATTGACACCTTTGTGATAAATAAGAAATTTAAAACCAGTGCTTTAGAATTGGTAACTGATGGGATGAAATCGAATTACTTGTGTGAAAATGACCTATTTATGGTTGGAAATATTCCGCTGTCTTTTAATAAAAAAATCTCAACACCCGGAATTGAAGCACGAACTATTGGAGATTCTGTTCAAATAAAAACTTTCCTTCCTGTGCGTTATTTACCAATGACAGAAATGCAAAAAGCACGTCAATCAGGTTTGCCAGTTTCTGATTCATTGTATCAAAAAGTACCTTCTAACAAATGGGTAACATTCAAAACTAAAACACTTTATCAAGTTGGAAACCAACAATTTGTTTTCAAGCGAAAAATTAATAACTCAAAAAAAATATTGATTTCTTCTGGAAATAGAAAAGAAGGTTCAGACTATTTAACAGTTAAAGTTAGCAACGGAAAAAACTCAAAAATTGTTCGTTTAGAAGGTGGAATGAGTTCAATTCCTACCCCTGTTCGTTTTGATTTGGGTGGAATTACTTGCCAACTTGAATATGGTTCAATTAGAAAACCAATGCCATTTAAATTAGAATGTCGCGATTTTAGATTAGATAAATATCCAGGTTCTGAATCGCCTTCTTCTTTCGAAAGTGACTTAACTATTTTAGACGAAGAAATGAAATACAAGCGCAATCAAACAGTTTTTATGAATAATGTAATGGATTACAGAGGTTATCGCTTTTTCCAATCGAGTTATAATTTAGACGACCCCTCCACTCCAGAAAACGAAGAAGGTACAAAATTGAGTGTCAACCACGATTGGTGGGGAACAAACATCACCTATATTGGCTATTTATTAATGGCAATCGCAATGATTTTATCGCTTTTTGCTCCAGTTGGACGATTCCAATTTTTAAACCAAAGATTAGCGATCTTAAAGGAAAAAAGAAAAGAACTACTTCTTATTTTTGTTTTACTTGGAGCGAGTTTTTCTTCTAATGCACAACACAATGAACACGACGGACACGACCACAGTGGACATGATCACGCTGTGCAAGAACAAACGACTGAACCAACAGACAATGCGCATAAAAATCACCCTTCGAAAGGAATTTTTAGAGTTGTTTCAGAAGAACATTCAGAAAAACTAGCATCATTATTAGTATTGGATTATGATGGACGTGTGGTGCCATTTCACACTTTAAGTGACCAATTATTGCGAAAAATTTACCGCGACAATAAATACAAAAACTACAATGCTGTGCAAACAGTATTGAGTATGCACATGTATCCGCAATATTGGATGGAAGAGAAAATTGTTCAAGTTCCAAGTGTTTTGAGAGAGCCTTTGAAGTTGAAAGATTATGCTACTGCAAGTGAATTATTGGGTGCAGATGGTAATTTCAAATGGTTAAAAGAATACAAAATCGCACACCAAAAATTTGAGTCCAAGCGTTCAGAATTCGATAAGAAATTAATTAAGTTGAATGAGAAGTTTGAGGTAATTCAAGGTGTTTTTATGTGGCAGTACATGCGTATTATTCCAAAGAAAAATGACCCGAACAATCAATGGTTTGTGCCTATGTCGGCTGAATTGTTGAGTGCTGACACAAGTGCTTCAATTACCGCTTTCAAATATCTAAACGCCGTTGACCAAGGAGCCAAAAAGAAAAATTTCTCAGAAGCAAATACGATTTTAGAAGAAATTATCAAAATGCAGCGCACAGTTGGAAAAGCAGTCGTTCCAAGTGAAGGGAAAGTGAAAATTGAAATCAGCTACAACAAAATGCAGATTTTCAAAAATTCTTACAGATTATACGGTTTATTGGGAATAGTAATGTTGGTTTTGTTTTTTACCTTAATTTTTACAAATCCGACCTCAACGACTAGCAAAACAATTAACAAGGTTCGAAAATTCTTAGTGTTCTGTATTGTCATAACCTTTATTTATCATGGAGTTGGTTTAGGTTTTAGATGGGTAATTTCTGGCCACGCACCATGGAGTAATGGTTATGAAGCTATTATTTTCATTGCTTGGGTAACGATGATTGCAGGTTTTGTGTTTTCTAGAAAAAATGCAGTTGTTATTGCGGGGGCTGCTGTTCTAGCCTCCTTGATGATTTTCGTTTCAGAAATGAATTTATTGGATCCAGAAATAACGCCTCTAGTTCCTGTATTAAAATCGTATTGGTTAATGATTCACGTGGCAATCATCACAGGAAGTTATGGATTCCTTGGTTTGGCTTGTATTCTTGGTTTATTCAACTTGTTCCTTTTCCTTTTCAGAACGAGTAAGAAAGGTGAAATCATCACGATTAATATCAATGAACTAACTTATGTTTCTGAAATGACAATGACAATTGGTTTATTCATGCTAACGATAGGAACGTTCCTAGGTGGAATCTGGGCAAACGAATCGTGGGGACGCTATTGGGGATGGGATCCAAAAGAAACGTGGGCACTTGTATCAGTTTTGGTTTATGCCGTAATTCTTCACTTCCGTTTTATTCCAGGATTGAAAGGTAAATTCTTTTTCAATGTCGTTTCTTTTTGGGGCTATTCAGCGATTTTGTTTACGTTCTTTGGAGTGAACTTTATGCTTGTTGGCTTACACTCGTATGCACAAGGTGATGGTTTAGGGAAATTCCCAACTTGGATGATTTGGACAATTATAGGTTTTGTAATATTCACTGTAATTGCAGCGATTAGGAGTAAACAATATAACAAAATGCAGCAAAACAAACTCAAAGGTTAATGTTCGCTGACCAAATTATCTATGAAGACAATCACGTTATTGTTATTAACAAACGTTCATCTGATATTGTACAAGGAGACAAAACCGGAGATAGAACACTTCCTGATGAAATAAAAGATTATTTAAAAGAAAAGTACAATAAACCTGGAAATGTATTTTGTGGGGTTGTTCACCGTTTAGATCGACCAACAAGTGGAGCGGTTGTATTTGCGCGAACAAGTAAAGGTTTGGAACGGCTAAATGCACAATTCAGAGACAAGGAAACGAATAAAGTTTATTGGGCGATAGTTGAAAGTTTGCCTGAAAATCCAGAAGGAAAATTGGTTCATTACCTCAAAAAGAATGAAAATCAAAATAAAAGTTATGTTTCCAAAGCCTCGGTTGTTGGTGCGAAAGAAGCAAAATTGCAGTATAAATTAATTGCATCTTCAGATCGGTATCACTTGCTTGAAATTCAATTAGAAACTGGTCGTCACCATCAAATTAGAGCGCAGTTGGCAACTATTGGCTGTTATATCAAAGGTGACGTTAAATATGGAGCAAAACGTCCAAATGAAGATGGCTCAATTTGCTTACATGCTCGAAAATTAGCTTTCAATCATCCAACTAATAAAGAACTTTTAAAATTCGTTGCGACTTGTCCGAAAGATGCTATTTGGCAATTTTTCGAAGGTGTGGCAGGTAAATAAAATTGAGGAATCGATATTTTTTACTTTTAATTAAATAGAATATTATTTCGACAAATAAATTTTCCTTGCCCTCCCCTGTTTTCTAAAAACGATTATCTTTGTTGAGATGGAAAAACAAGTTATTCTCAATGCCAAACATTTGGAACTTACATTGAAGCGACTTTCCCATGAATTGATTGAATCCCACAACGATTTCTCGAATACCGTTCTTGTTGGTTTACAACCACGTGGAATACACGTTGTCACACGTTTGAAAGAAATTCTAGAAGAAATCTTAGGGGAAAAAATTACTTGCGGAAATCTCGACATTACCTTTTATCGCGACGATTTCAGACGACGTGAACGACCACTCATTCCAAGCATAACCAACATTGATTTCAGCATAGAAAACAAAAAAGTTGTACTAATCGATGACGTTCTTTACACCGGAAGAACAATTCGTTCAGGACTTGATGCCTTATTGACATTTGGTCGTCCATCAAAAGTTGAATTATTAGTCATTATCGACAGAAGATTCTCTAGAGACTTACCCATTCAAGCAGATTATACAGGAAAAGCCATCGACACTTTAATTTCAGAACGCGTTTCAGTCGAATGGAAAGAAACCGAAGGAGCAGATAAAGTAGTTTTGTTTACAAAAGAAAGTAATGAATAATTTAAGTGTAGATCATCTTACCGGAATCAAAGATTTGACGCGTGAAGATATTGAATTGATTTTCAAAACTGCGGATAGCTTTAAAGAAGTAATCAATCGCCCGATTAAAAAAGTTCCTTCCTTACGCGACATAACGATTGCCAATGTGTTCTTTGAAAATTCAACTCGTACCCGCCTTTCTTTTGAATTGGCTGAAAAGCGACTTTCAGCAGATGTTGTGAATTTCAGTGCCTCTGGAAGTTCGGTTAAAAAAGGAGAAACATTAATTGATACCGTAAACAATATCTTATCCATGAAAGTGGATATGGTGGTGATGCGTCATCCGAATCCAGGCGCTGCTTTGTTTTTATCTAAAAAGATTAAAGCGAAAGTGATAAATGCGGGCGACGGAACGCACGAACATCCAACGCAAGCTTTACTAGATGCCTACTCTATTCGTGAGAAACTGGGAAGCGTTGAAGGAAAAAAAGTGGTGATTGTGGGTGATATTTTACATTCACGTGTAGCGCTTTCAAATATTTACTGCCTTCAAAAATTAGGCGCTGAAGTTATGGTTTGCGGACCTACAACCTTGATTCCAAAACACATTCACGAATTAGGTGTAAAAGTTTCCCACAACCTCATCGAAGCATTAGAATGGTGTGATGTAGCTAATATGTTGCGCATACAATTGGAACGTCAAGACATCAAGTATTTTCCATCTTTGCGAGAATATTCGATGCTTTTTGGATTGAATAAAGAAATATTGGATTCGCTTTCAAAAGAAATTGTGGTAATGCATCCAGGTCCAATCAATCGTGGGGTTGAAATCACGAGTGACGTAGCAGATTCCAAGCAAAGTATTATTCTACAACAAGTTGAAAATGGCGTTGCAGTAAGAATGGCAGTAATTTATTTGCTCGCAGCGAAGATTGAACGCTGAAAATTGCGTTTAATTTCTGCATCAAATTGTACTTTTTTGTTCCAATATAAAAATTACGATTCGCCCTTTTTCGGTGGTAAAATATTTTTGGAAACGACTTGTTGGTTTATTAGGTATGGTTCTTTGAATCAATCCTCTTTCAAGT
>CAMDGP010000077.1 GCA_945897765.1 Chitinophaga pinensis | reverse complement strand
TGCTTCAACGTTCGATGCACGTTTGCATAGATGCCTTAACACAGACTCATCGATGTAATTGTCAATCAGAATGATTTCTTTTGAGGCAGAACGAATTATTCTCGATATCAGTTCGTAAGCATCGAAAATTTGACCTTCGAAGAATATGCCTTGAGAAGGGATAGTATTTTTTTCGAGTGCCTTGAAAACGTTCTCAAATTTATTATCTGTTTCCAATTGTTTTCGTTCCAAGCCATCAATTCGTTGTATCAATCCATGTTGTGAAGCCATCAATTTGCGCATTGAAACAAATGCACGCATTATAGTGACATGAACTTGAGAAGCTTGTTCACTTTTTAAAACACCAGACAATCCAGCAACTCCTTGTTCTGTAAAAACGAATGGGTTTTTTCTTCTTCCTCCATGTTCATTTGAAGTCGCATTTTGCGATATCAAGTTTTCCCATTCTTCTTTTGTAAGTTTAAACATAAAGTCTTCTGGGAACCGTTCGGCATTTCTTTTTACTTGTTCATTCAAACGGCTAGTTGATACTCCGTAAATATCTGCCAAATCGCTGTCTAGCATAACATATTCACCCCGGAAAATAAAAATTCTTTTTTCGATACGATCGGTTGATTGGGTTAAAATACTACTCATTTCAAAAATTGTTTAATTTGTATTGTATACTGGTTTTCAAGGTGAACTTCGATGTGCTCAGCAGCCTCATTTGGGCGGTATAAAATGATTTCATTCTTCTTAGTTTACTTGAAGTTGGTGTAAATGATAGCATCAACATTTTCGGAACGTTTACTCAAGTGCGCCAACACAGACTCATCGATGTAATTGTCAATCAAAATGTTTTCTCTAGTGGCAGAACGAATTATTCGCGACATCAACTCGTAAGCATCGAAGATTTGTCCGTCGAAGAACACGCCTTGAGTGGGTAAATTATTTTTTTCAAGGGCTGAAAATATATTTTCAAACTTTTGGTCATACTCGATTAACTTTCGTTCTACTCCTTCAATTCTCTGAATTAATCCAGAATTTCTGTTTATTATTTTACGCATTTCGACAAACGCATTAATAATTTGAATACTGATATGAACTGCAACCTCACTTCTCAAAACAGCTGATAACATTGCAACACCTTGCTCAGTGAAAACAAATGGATTATTACCAGAATGTTTCCAACTTTCAAACCGGTCGCAAATTGCGACCAGTTCAATCTTTTCCTTGTTGTTTAATTGAAACCTGAAGTTTTCTGGAAATCGTTCAATATTTCGTTTTACTTGTTCATTTAACCGCTTGACTTCAACTTTGTATAATTCAGCCAAATCACGATCAATCATCACTTGTATTCCTCTAATTGTAAATATTTTCGCTTGTAAATCATTCTTTAATAGTTCCTGCATAACCTTAATTTTCACTTTAAGTTATGAAAAAAAATCCTTTAGATAAGAATGATTTATGAGAAATTTTGGGTAGAAAGTGAATTTCTTAGCCTTAATTTGCGATCAACCTTTCTAAAACGAACTCCAACATCTTCCCATCCAATTTTGAGAAAGCAAACCATGGTTCGACAGGCTCACCACAAGTTTTTCGACAGGCTCACCACAAGTTTTTCGACAAGCTCACCACAGGCCTTTTCCCTAAATCCTTCAACGAAGCACCAATATGATACAACTCTTTTTGGTCAATGATAAGAAATCTATCATGACTTTCACGAAGTTCACGGATTTGAATGTGCGGGTATTGGTTGTTGTATCTTTCCAAATCGAACCACTATTAATTATAACAATAATCCGAATATGACTCGCTGAAAATTGATCTTTTATCTTTTTAAAAAGTAAATTAATTTTTAACATTCCTAACTAGCTTAACTACTTTTCCTGAACTTTTTACTTTCAACAAGTAAATACCGTTACTTTCACTAGGTACTTTAATGTAATTTTTTCCTTCAAAAATCTCTTTATCAGCGACTTTTTGACCCATTAGTGTGAAAATTTCAACGATATCATTTTGTGTTGATTCGATTATAAACTCGTTTTCAAATGGATTTGGATAAACCGTAAATGTTGTTTCAATATTAATTTCATTCCAACCAAGCGAACTTCCTTCACTATGTTCCAAATGGTAAACTCCACCTAAATCTTGACCTACTAACAAGTTTAAGTTTCCATCATTATCTAAATCACTTATTGCACATGCACTAAATGAGCCCAATTCTTTTTGCATTCCTAGAAAGTTATCCTTCCTTAAATTAAAATTAGTCCCAGCTAACAAATTCACATCAATCGAATCATAAAATCGAATTACACCGTCGTAGGCTCCTAAGAGTAAATAAGTTGTGTCTTGATGTCTGAAAAAATGAGGCATCGGAAAACCATCTGGGGTTGTAGTTACTACGTCAATTCCACCTAAATTACTGTTTGTCAACTCAAATTGTGGATTTGTAGTTGTTCCAACGTTTTGATAATAAACAAGTTCTCCAGTTTTCTTGCCAATGACTAAATCCAGTTTTCCATCTTTATTTAAATCAAAAAGTTGAGGTACTGCAAATTGTCCTACATTGATGACAGCGCCAGAATTATCTGTGTAATTCAATACGGGATTCGCAAAAGTTGGATTTGATCCTGTTGTTGTGTTTCTATAATAAACTAAGGTTCCATTTTCCAACCCAAGTAGTAAATCTGGCTTATTATCTCCATCTAAATCGCCAAATGTTGGAGTGATTTTTAATCCATAATTTGTAGAAGAAAGATTTAAAAAATCGTTTTCAATATACGTAAATTTTGGCGCTGTACTTGTACCTGTATTGCGATAATATGCGATTCTGCTGTATTTTGAAAGTGTTGGTTTGTAGGAATAATAATTGGAAATAAATAGGTCTAAAAGTCCATCATTATTGATATCCACTAAAATAGGAGCAGAGGCAGTACCATGTTCAATCATATCACTTTGAAGAAAACTTTTCGTTTCAAAAACAAAATTTGTATTGGTGTTCGTTCCTGAATTTCTGTATTTCATCACACTCGTTTCATTTTCAGAAGCGTTCTTAGCATTCGGTGTAACAATCAAATCTTTTTTGCCATCAAAATCAACATCTTCCCAGAAGGCTGCAGGAAATAACTGCATACTTACAGGTGTTGAGTTTGAAGGGAAATTCACATCAGCAGAAATCATTAAGGAATTGGTGTTTGGTGCTGTTCCTCCATTTATGAGCAAGTTTAAGTTTGGGTAAGCAACATCACCTAAAATCAAATCTTTCACACCAGAACCATCCACGTCGATTGCTAAAACAGTTGAACCTGCATGCGCTTTTTCATTTTCTATTTTACTTTTTTGAGCATCAGGAACATTGCCAATCGCACAAGGGGCATTTGGGTCATTTAGAATGACGGAGTTTGAATTTACATCTTCTTTAAATCCTCCCCAGCATTCATTTTTAAGAACAAAAACTAATGAATCAGCGTGGCTATATAAATCCATACTTTGGTTTTGATGGTATTGCAAATGCTCGCCACCAATGTGAAAGGTCAAAATATCTAAATCTCCATCATTTTCCACGTCAACAATCGCAGGAATATCACTTGAACTGACGTATAAATTTAAATTAGAACCATTATAATCGGAGTAAAGAAGTGATGAGGCTAATTCCCATTTTAATCCTTCGGTAGCGTTTCCGATATTTTTATAGACTTTCATTCCACCTATTCCATAAGTGAAAATATCTTTTTTACCATCTTGATTATAATCTTGAAGCTGAACGCGGTAACGCAAATCATCGGGAAACAATAAATAAGCCATTGGAGCAAATTCATAAACTGGCGAACCATTGATTTCAACTTGCTTAAAAATCCGGACTTGGTCAGTACTTCTGTCAAAAACGAATAAGTCTAAATCGCCATCAAAATCTATGTCAATACTTGAAACTTGTGCGTAATTCAAACCGCCTGCCCAAGGAAATTTAAGTTCAATTCCTGATTTAATAACTGGAATCGTATTTTGAAAATCAAATTGAAACTGAGCGAATAGGAAATTAGAACAAATCAAAAAGGAAAAGACTAAAGTTATTTTCGTCATGACTTCAAATTATGAAAGTTAAAGTTAGTGGATAATTCGTAAGGAATGAAGAAAGCCCCCGAATAATGGAGACTTAATCATTTAACTTCTCACTAATTTCTTAATCTCACCTACAATTTCCTTTGTGGAATTTAATAATTCTTGTTCTTCGCTTGCGGATAAACCAAAGCCGTATCTTGAATTTTGACAATTTTGAACAAGCGCTTTTAAATTATCGCAGTTGATGTTCCCACAATATTTTGCGCGCATCATTTCTACCAATGCTTCTTTCGATTGATTTTGAGGAGAAACATCTAAAGCGATTCCTGCTGATTTACAGATAGCGTTTTCTAAACTTTGAGCCGCTTTCTTTCCATCGCCTGAAGCAATAAGTTGTGCAGCGTTTTGAATCTCAACATCTACTTCAATCCAACTAGATTTTTTAACAGGTGCAACATACGAATTAGCTGTAATTGTAGGTTCCGAAGCCACTTGAATCGGTGCTTTTTTATCTTTAAATTTCAAGGAAAATCCAATTAATGCCGCGATTGCAAGGAATGAAAAAACAGAAACCCAAAGAACAGGTGATTTTATTAAATTGGAACCAACATCGTTCGCTTCTCTTTTATCTTCTTGTTTTGCTTCTGAAATAAGCTGTGTGCTTCCTGAAGTTTTTGACATATTCTGAATTTCAGGACCATTGAGTTTTCCTAAACCTTCCTTTAGAACTATGTATTTTTCCAACTTAGGATCAAAATAAGCGACTTTTAAATCGGGTAATTCAAAAGAGCCCTCTTTGTTTACTTGAAGCGTATATTCATAATTAATCGTTCCTTCAGCTCCATTGGCTGTGAAAATATAATCCTCTTCAATTTTTGGGTCACCATATAAAGTTACTCCTTTCGGAAGTTGTAAAGTTGGTGTATTGATATTGTGCATGTTACCAACACCGTCAAGCGTCACATTTAACTTCACAACATCTCCTTTTTTAACATCAGTTTGACTTAATTTTTGAGTCATTGTGAGTTTACCAACCATTCCGATAAACGAGGATGGCGCATTTCCAGGTAAAGGCAGAACTTCCACACTTGCTCCGGTAGAAACAATTGGCATTCCTTCAAAACCACGTTTTAAAATTAATTTGAAAGGGTCGATTTGTAATTTTCCACTGTGATTTGGGAAAACTAAAGAGCGATCATATTCAATAGAATAAAATTCAATTCCTTTAAGTTTTTCTTGTTCAGCAACGAGTTTGTTGTTATTACCCAAAGCTTGTTTTTCCAAAGTTCCTTCTGGTATGAACGTTTGGTAATCTTCAAAATGGGTTGGGTAAAAACGAGCGTAAATTTTGGCGTTTAAAATTAAAGGTTCGCCTTCATACAATTGCTTTTTATTGCGTTCTATTACTCCAAATGCAGCTTGTTTCATCTGTTTAGCAGATATTGTTCCACTTGAATTTATAACTTGCTCTTTCCGAATGGTAACATTTACACTGTTTGATTTATACGTTTTACTTCCTGACTTTATAAAAGCTGGACCAAAGGTGTATTCACCATCTTTTTTGATTGTTCCGTCTTGCGAGTAATAGTAATAGGTGATTACTTTTCCAGTATTAAAATCTGTTTCTTGTTCCATTCCATTCATAACAGAATATCCAGGAACAAAAGCACTTGGGAAATCGATGTCAATTTCACCTTGCACATTTGATTTTACAGTTATAGTAATTGGTTCACCTGCCTCTGCTACTTTTGGTTCCACTTCAATTTTAACCACGGGCTTTTGTCCCATTGCCGTGGAAATTATGATAAGATTAATAAGAAGCAACCAATTTTTCATCACCAATTTTTGCCCGATTTTGAACTACTCTCACTATTTTTTTGCCCGTTTGAGATTCTTCGACGCGTGTCTGCTTCTTGTCTCGTCAAATTGTCTAACATTTTATCAGCTTGTTTATTCGGCAAACTTCCGCTCGATTTATTTTCTTTTTTTGCAGCGGATGAAGAACTGCCATTACTGTTTGAATTATTGGAACCATTATTTCCTTGATTTTGTGAAGGATTGTTTCCCTTTTGATTTTGCTGTTTATTCTTTTTTTCTTCTTCTTGTTTTTTTTGGCGAATAGCTTCCGATAAATTATATTGTGTTTCCTGATCATTTGGGTTGTTTCTTAAAGCGTCTTTATAGGCTTCTATTGCTCCTGAATAATCCTTTTTTTTCATCCGTGTATTGCCCAAATTATGTTGCATTTTGGATTTTTCAGTCTTTTCTTTTTTCTCTGAAGCAGCTTGCTGATAAACTTTTTCTGCATTGTCAAAATCGCGTGAACGATAAGTTGATTGGGCAATTTCTTCTGATAAGTCAACGTTTTTTGGTGCTAGATTTTGTGCCGAACGGTAGTAACGATTGGCTTTATCGTATTCTTTGTTTTTATAGGATGTACGTGCTACTTTCAGTGAATCAATCCATTGCTGAGCAGACCCTTGAAATGCAAACACAGTAAAAAGAATAATAATAAACGACTTCATTTTTTTGACCTCAAATCTTTAAGAACAGGTATTAGCAACCAAATAACAAAGCAAATTAAAGAAACGAATAAGGGTAGTTGATACCTCGTCTCTTCAATATCGAACTCCAAATCTCGCAATTTTGTGCGTTTCATCTGGTTAATTTGTGTTAATAGTGTTTGCAAGTCGGGATAAGCCTCACTAGTGATCATTGCAACACCATTTGTTTGACTTGCAATTTGCTTCACGAAATCAGGATTCATTCGAGAAATTACACGTTGTCCTACCGAATTTGAGATGTATCCTTCGCCCAAATAATTCGGGTTTACAGGGATTGGACCACCTGTTGACGTTCCGATTCCCAAGATGCAGACTTGAATGTTGATATCAATAATTTCAGAATAAACTTCTTTATTTTCGTTTTCGTGATTTTCACCATCCGTGATTACGAAAATCGCTTTGGTGACATTTTCCTTTGAAAACATACCTTTGGAAACACTTAACGCATCAGAAATATTCGTTCCTTGATTAGAAACGAAGTCGGTTGTTACGTCGTTGATGAAAAGTTTCGCAGCGTTGTAATCCGTAGTTAATGGCAATTGCACATAAGCGTTTCCCGCGAAAATGCATAAGCCTATTTTCTCTCCAGCTAGGGTATTTACCAAAGCATTCAATGCTCTTTTTGCGACTTCGATACGTGGAGTTTGCTCAATATCCATCGTGTTCATTGAGTTGGAAACGTCAAGACAAATTACCAATTCCAAGCTTTTAACTGTTCCTTTAACTTTCTTTTTTCCGTAAATAGGTTGTGCCATTGCAAAAATTAAAAACACAAATGTCGAACGTAAAATATAGAAACGCGCAATTACCCAAACGCTTTTTGGCTGCGGAATTCTTTTTTTATTAAACTGTGATAAATGGCTGTCAATCTCGTTTTTACGGATTAAGGAACGCACAAATAGATAGGTAAATGGAACCAATAAAACGAAAAGAAAAAGATTGTATGGCTTTAAAAAATGAATACTGGAAATTTTCAAATCTTCATTAAAGAAACCAATAATCGTAAAAAGTGAGAACGTAAAAACACCAAAAATCGCTTCCAATAACATTAAATTACTGACAACTTTACGAATATTAAAAGTGGGTTTTCGATCAATCATTGGTTACAAATAAGCTAAATTCTAAAACAATGACTAACGTGATAAACACAAAAATCCAATTTAAAAATGCACTTGGAGTTGGTGGAGGCTCAGATTGAAAATATTTATCTGCCATTTTTGATTTTTCCAAGCTGTCAATTTCTTCATAAATGGCTGTCAAACTTTTCTTATCAGTTGCCCTAAAGTATTTTCCACCAGTTACATCTGCAATTTCATTCAAGGTTACTTCATCAATTTCGACAGGCATATTTTCATAGCGAATACCAACGGGAGTAACGACAGGTGTTGGTGCAACCCCATTACTTCCAACTCCTATAGTGTAAACACAAATGTTTTTCGTTTTGGCTAATTCTGCTGCCTGCAAAGGAGAAATATCGCCCGCATTGTTGCTTCCGTCTGTCAACAATATTATTACTTTCGACTTCAAACTATCGCTTCTCAAATTCACAACTCCAGTTCCTAGACCAGTTCCAATTGCTGTTCCTCCTTCGATGTTCATTCCGTCCACCTCGTCAATTTGTTTTTTCAGAATCTCATAATCCAAGGTCATCGGACAAGCGGTGTAAGATTCACCCGCATAAACAACCAATCCAATGCGATCGCCACGTCGGCCGTCGATAAATTCATTTGCAACTTCTTTAGCTGCTTCTAGTCTATTGGGCTCAAAGTCAGTTGCGAGCATTGAAAGGGAAACATCGAGCGCAATCACAATGTCAATTCCATATTTATAATCGTGGCTGTTGGCGTCGCTGTCGTTCCAGCGAAAAGGTTTTGCGAGCGCTAAAATGGCAAAGGCAAGAATGCATAACTTTAAGAAAATGATTCCTTGACGTAGGTAGAAAATGGAGTTGTCTTTTAATTTCTCTTGGTTTTGCATCGAAGAGGTGAATTTCCAATCGCCAGCACGTTTTTTTTCCTGTCTAAATAAAAGCCAACCAAAAAATGGTAAAGACAATAGCAAATACAAATAATTCGCTTGTAAAAACTCAAACTCAAAGATATTTATGTTCCAGTTATTCAGCATGTTGATACTCAATTGGACTGGTTTCTACTATCAACTGACGAATCATAAAAAATGATTTTTCTATGATTTCTTCTCCTGGTTGTGAAGCGGCAAATTTCACCATGTCTGAATGATTTAAAACCTTCAAAATGGAATCAATTACCTCTTTGTCAATTTTTTTTGCTGTTAAAATTAATTTCGTTTCGTAAGTCGTTTTATCCAATAAATTCAAA
>CAMDGP010000076.1 GCA_945897765.1 Chitinophaga pinensis | reverse complement strand
ATAAGAAACCAAGTTATTTTTTGGTTAGTTTAGGTACAAATATTCAATGTTCTAAACAATTAACAATTTGTTTAGAACCATTTTACAAGCATTGTATTCGTCAAGAAGGACCAAGTCAAGACAATAGAGTAATTAAATCAACAGGGGTTCGTTTTGGAATTTTTGTCAAATTACCCGATTTTGAATGGAAGTAAATTTTGAATAAAATAATTATTCAGAAAAAAGCTTATTTAACCCTCATAAACAGAATTGCTTTGGTTCGCATCTTTTATTTTACCAACGAGCAAGAGCATTCGAATTTTCATGTGATTTCGTAGAAAAGAAAAAACTATAACTTTACAAGATATATCACCTCCAAACATCAATTTATAGATTTTGAAAAACCAATATTTTGTTTTTATTTTCATAATTAGTTTTAGTCTATTCAACTTTAAAACTATCAATGCACAAAAATATATTGGAATAAATGTAGGTTATAATGCTGGAAAATATTTCGAATCATGGAAGCAAAGGTACACTGACTTTGATTCCAAATATAGAATTAACGGTGGATATCAAGTATCTCTTTTTTATCAACAAGTAAATCCAAAAAACAAAGGTCGTTTTGAGCTGCAATATGGATCACAAAAGACAGAATTGGAAGTGAGAAAAAATCAAGGTAACGGTTCTTCCTATAAATACATGGAGTACACATTTCAGTATATCCAAATGAACTTTGATTACTCATTTAATCTACTAACCAAGAATAATAAATCTTTGGAAGTTTTCGTGGGTCCCTCTAGTTCATTGAATTTTAACTCAATAGCAACAGGAAATGGTTGGGATTTTGTTTCTCAGCTCGCTTACACTCCAAATGGACAGCCGTTTTATACAACAACATCAAAAGATTGGGAAATTTCAAATGAGGAAAAAGGTGGGTTATCAAAATTTAATTTCGGAATTAATTTTGGGTTAGATTTTAACTTTCCGATTTACAAAAATATAGATTGTATTATTCAAAATAGAAACACCTTATTTTTGAATAGACAAATCTTTTTGAGTGACATGAATCCAACAGCTTTTATTAAATCAGGATTAAGTTTTGGTTTAATATATAGCATTGATTGATCTTATTTTACTTATCAATCCGTTTAAAGTTGGCAAAATCGACTTTTAAAACGACACCGCTCAAGTAAGAATCTTTTGTTTTACCTCTGAGCAAGATTTGCTAGATTGTCAATTATCTTTTTGTTATTAATCATTAAAATAACAACTATGTCTACTAGTTCTTTTAATTTTGCCCTCGCTAAATTAACCGCATGAATCGATTACTAGTTGCAATTTGTAGTATTTCCTTGATTTTATCAGCATGTAAAGACGATGTTCCAACTACTAAAAAAACAGAACACCGAGAACGATTAGATCAGTTAATTCCAGCTTATTCAGAAGCAAAAAGTTATGAAAATCAAATTCAAAGTATAGATTCTGATAAAAATTTATTCGAAGCAAAAAGTTTAAGCTACATCGACAACGATGGAAATCTAGAAAGTGTTACAGCTATGATTGATTCCACGTATCAATTCTCAAAATTGGTTCATTATTTAACAGAAACTGACGGCCGACAAGTTGAAACACATTTTTACTTTAAAGGAAGTCAACTATTTTCTAGTGTTCAAACTATAAAACGCTTCCTTCAAAACACCACTTTTCTTCGCGAAGTAAAAACGTATTATGATTCTGAAAATGTTGTTGTTTACACAGCGGAACGAAAAGCTTCTGGTGAAAATGACATTTCTAAATCGTCTTATTCAGAAGCGAAAAAACGCATTCACGATCCAAGAAAAGCACTAGATATTATCAATCAAAACGATAAATTTCAAACTAATTTTCTAGGATTTAATGAAGCTCGCGATAAGATTTTTCTAATTATTGGAACTGATTTTTATAACTCCTCTGTGGTAGTTCCATTTTTTCAAGGAATACTAAAAACTTTAAAAAACAACGAAAGTAAATACCTTAATAAACCACTAAAAATTGAGTTTAAAGAAGTGACTGAATTAGATGGTTTTTCTTATCAAGCTTTGTTAGACATCAAATTAGTTGAATAAAAAGAACGTCCTTACAATGATATTACCATTCAACCTATTTTAGAAATAGAGTAAAATACATTCTTTAATTTCACCTTAAAAATAAAATTATGCGTTTAAAATATTTAGTTGTTTTCCTCTTTTTTGCACTTGCTTTTTTACAGAAAGTTTCTGCACAAAACATGAAAGTGACAGGTTATGTTGTTGATACTACAGGTCAAAAACCCTTATCGAATGTATCCGTTCTTGCTGTTAGAATGAAGGACTCCTTGCTTTTAAAATACACCAGAACTAATACTGATGGTTATTTTGAATTGTCGAATTTTAAAGTTGATACTTTTACCTTAATCGTTGAACATCTCGAACTAGACTCCAAAACCTACTTTATTTTAGGAAATGAAGGGAATAATGAAATCAACATTCCAGCTGTCAAAATGAATATGAAGACCAAACTACTTGATGAAGTTGTCATTTTCGCTAATAAAAATCCTATTTTCTATCGCGGTGATACTTTAGTTTATGTTGCCGATTCATTTAAAGTAGGACAAAATGCAGTTGTAGAGGATTTACTTAAGAAATTACCAGGAATTAAGATTGACAAAGACGGTAAAATAACATCGCAAGGAAAGGAAATAAGTCAAGTTTTAGTAGACGGAGACGAGTTTTTTGGATCTGACCCAACAATTGCAACGAAAAACTTAGCGGCAAAAGGTGTTGAATCTGTTCAAGTATATGAAAAGAAAAATGAAGATGCAAAAGCAGGCGAAGATGAGAAAATTCAGGTCCTCGATTTAAAACTAAAAGAGAATGCAAAGAGAGGTTATTTCGGTAAAATATCAGGGGCAAGTGATTTTGGGCTCATGCAAAACACACCATTTTATGAAGGCGAATTGCTCGTTAATAAATTCAATCAAAGGCAAAAAATATCGATTTTCATGCTTACATCCAATACGCCACGCTCTAATTTCGGCTGGGGAGACATGAACAAATTTGGTCTAGAAAACGAAGGTGGGGGCAATTTTTGGGATAGAGGACAAGGAACAAATACTAGTGGAATTCCTCAAACTTTAAAAGCAGGAATCTACTATTCTGACAAAATTGGTAAAACAGGAAAAATTGGATTCAATTATTCTTATTACAACAATAAATTAGATGCTTATTCAAGTAGCCAGTCTCAATATTTCTTGCAAGACAGTTCTTATTTCACCAAAGATTCAACAAAAAATTCTTCCAAAAATGAATCTCACAATATCAATTTTAGCTACAAAACCAACATTGATTCATTGACATATTTGGAGATTAAACCAAACTTCAAATTCGATGCTGCAAAAACAGACAACTTGAATACAAGTAGCTTTAGAGACGAATTATTCAATGAATATCTTTCGACTAGTATTCAAAACGTTAATGAATCCAAAGGAATGTCGAGTAATTCAGAGGCATTGATTCGTAGAAAATTCAAAAAACCCAAAAGAGAATTAGAATTAAAATACATTCTTGACTACAGCAATAACAACACAAACGGAAACTTATACTCTTATTCCAAATTTGGTTTTGCTAACGATACAATTGACCAATTAAAAGGAAATAAAAATTCAAGTGTTACTAACTATGGAATCGCCACTTACACTGAACCAGTACATAAACTTTTGAAAGTGCAAGTTGAATATCTTTTTGAAAGCGGGAAATCAAATCAGGACAAAAAAACGTTTAATCGTGGTGATGGAAGTTATACAACAGCAGTTGATTACTTAACTAATAACTTTGATAATCAACGTTTTCAAAATCGTGGAACAGCTTCTTTAATTTTTGAAAAAGGAAAAAATACAATTACTGGAGGTTTGGGGTATCGAAATATAACAATCGAAAATAAAAACTTGGTGACTGGAGCAATTGTAGATCAAAGCATCAATAATTTCTTACCTGAATTTTCATACATGTACAAACCAAGCATGAGTAAACGATTGAATATCAATTACACTACTTATTCTTCTCCTCCGTCAGTGAATGATTTACAACCAATTCCTGACAATAGTAATCCGAACAGAATTCAAGAAGGAAATCCAGATTTGAAACCAAATTATGTGCATTCACTTGTTGCAAATTTCAATTCGTGGCAAGCTCTTTCAGGAAGATATATTTGGAGCGGAATGAATGCAACTTTAACCAACAATGATTTTGCAAACCAAACAGCTTATGACCCTTTTGGTAGAACAGTAAGCAAAACGGTTAACGTTGATGGTAACTTCAATACATCGTTTTGGATTGGTGGTGGTATCCCATTGTTTAATAGAAAATTAGAAGTTTCACCAAAAGCAAATGGTAGTTATTTCAGGTATCAAAACTATATCAATAACGAGTTAAACGTAACTCAAAACACTTCTATTAGTAGTGGCGTGGAATTGAAATTAAACATAGATTCTTTAGAAATCAGCATTGAAAACGATTTTACATATACGAATCCTATAAGTTCACTTTCAAGTGTTTCTAACCTACCTTATACATCTCAAAACTATAACTTACGAGTTGATTATCAATTACCTCTGCATTTTAAAATAAAATTAAATGGAGACTACACAATTAATTCTAGAAGAGCTGCAGGATTTAATCGTAATATTTTCGTTTTAAATGCAGAAGTTAGCAAAGCATTTTTCCCAACTGAAAACTTGATTATTGCTTTAAATGCAAATGACATTTTCAATCAAAACGTCAACGTTCAAAGACAAGTAAATGGAAATATTATCACAGATAACTTTACTAGAATTATTTCGCGTTATTTCCTTTTAAAATTGACTTACAAATTCAACAATAATAAAACCAAAGAAGATGATTTCAACGGCTGGCACTAAACTATTTTTCCTTTTTACACTTTTGATTTGTGGCAGTTTTTCGGCTCAATATATTACAAGCGGAAAAATCACTTACGAACGCAGAACGAACCTAGAAAAACGTTTTACAGATCAACGTATGCGACGAATGATTAACGATGACAATAAGATTAGAAATGAATCTTTTACCTTATCTTTCAATGATTCAATTTCTGTTTTCAAACCTATTCCTGTTGAGAAAACCGATGATATGATGTCATGGATGACTTCAAAAAATTCATATTTACAAAATCTTAATACCAAAAGACAGATTTCTATTTTAGCTTTATTTGGTCAAAACATTTATGTAAATGATTCACTACCGGTAAGAAATTGGAAAGTAACAGATAACAAACGAACAATTGCTGGCTATGAATGTCGAAAAGCAATTTTTGAAAAAAATGACAGTACACGAATTTATGCATGGTATTCTCCTGCAATTATTCCATCTGTGGGCCCAGAAGGATTTTGTGGATTACCCGGAACAATATTAGGTGTTGCCTCAGAAGATGGTGGAGTAATTTATTTTGCAAAAAAAATAGAGGTCATTAAAATATCAGATATTGACTTACAATTGGAGATTGGTAAAAACAAAGTATTTACTTTACTCGAATTACGTCAAAAATTGGAAAAAGAATATGGTAATACACCTTGGGGAAAACGTGTTTTTGATGATTTATTTAGATGGTTATAATTTAGCGTTAGCTCCAAAAATCTAATGGTTTACTTTTAAAATTATCATTAAATTTTAGCTAACAAAAACATAATTTACATTAAAGTATTATCTTAGACAACTTATTTTATAAATTCCAAAAAATACAAAATATTGGAACTAATAATCTTAAGAAAACCAACTAAATACTAGGCATGAAAGGAATTATTTTAGCAGGAGGATCGGGTACACGTTTACATCCTTTGACATTGGCAGTTAGTAAACAACTCATGCCAATTTATGATAAACCAATGATTTATTACCCTTTATCCATCCTTATGAGCGCTGGTATAAGGGAAATTTTAATTATTTCTACACCACACGATTTACCTCATTTTGAAAAATTATTAGGTGATGGAAAAAGTTTAGGTTGTTCATTTTCATACGCGGTGCAAGAAATCCCAAATGGTTTAGCACAGGCCTTTGTTATTGGTGAGGAATTTATCGGTAGCGAAAAAGTGGCCCTAATTCTTGGCGATAATATTTTTTATGGTGTTGGAATGGATACTTTGTTAAAAGAAAACAACGATCCTGAAGGAGGTGTTGTATATGCGTATCATGTTAGTGATCCAGAAAGATATGGTGTTGTTGAGTTTGATGAAAACATGAATGCTATTTCTATTGAAGAAAAACCGTTGCAACCAAAATCTAATTTTGCAGTGCCCGGTTTATATTTCTATGACAATTCTGTAGTTGATATCGCTAAAAACTTAAAACCATCTCCCCGAGGTGAATATGAAATTACAGATGTCAACGCTGAATATTTAAAGCAAGGAAAATTAAAAGTAGCTGTTTTAGATAGAGGAACAGCATGGCTTGACACAGGAACTTTTACATCATTAATGCAAGCTGGACAATTTGTTCAAGTAATTGAAGAAAGACAAGGACTTAAAATTGGTTCTATTGAAGAAGTTGCGTATAGAAACGGATTTATTAATAAAGAACAATTAAAACAAATTGCAACACCACTTGTTAAAAGCGGATACGGTTCATATTTGTTGAATTTGATAAACGGTTAATGGATTTTATAAAAGACTACACTTTATTTTTAGAGAAAGAAATTGAAAACATAAAATTTCCTTCGAATCCATCTAATTTATACAATCCACTTACTTATTTTTTGACTTTAGGCGGTAAAAGGATGCGCCCAATGGCGACGCTGATTGCTGGAGATTTATTTGATGCAGAAATAGAAAAAACAAAATACGCAGCGTTAGCTATTGAGTTGTTTCACAATTTTTCATTGATCCACGATGATATAATGGACAAAGCACCTTTGCGACGCGGAAAAGTTACAGTTCATGAAAAATGGAACGATAACATTGCAATTCTTTCAGGTGATGTACTATTTGTGAAAGCTTATGAATTACTTGCCAAAAATGATCATAAGTACTTACTTCCTCTGTTAGCTTGTTTTAATCGTACAGCAGTCGAAGTTTGTGAAGGGCAACAATTAGACATGGATTTTGAACAACGAGAAGACGTAAGCTTAGATGAATATTTAAATATGATTCGTTTAAAAACTTCAGTCTTATTGGGCGCTGCTTTTGAGATGGGTGCTATCATTGGGGAAGCTTCTGAGGAAAACATCAAGAACATATACGCTTTTGGAGTTAATTTAGGTTTAGCCTTTCAGATACAAGACGACCTATTAGATTTGTACGGTGAATCGGAAAAAGTTGGAAAACAAAAAGGTGGAGATGTACTAGCCGACAAAAAGACAATACTCTCTATTTTGGCAAAATCAAGCGCCAATAGTAGTCAAAAAGAAGAATTGACACAGATTCAAAAGGAAATCGATCCCGATAAAAAGATAAATAATACACTACAATTATTTCAAACTTTAAACATTAAAGAAAAATGTATTTCAGTAATGGAAGAATATTATTTTAAGGCAAAAAAATCGATTGATGCAATAGAAACAGAAAGTTCCAAAGATAAATTATTAACTTTATTTAAAATTTTACAACAAAGACAATATTAAAATAGCGAAGTTTTAATAAACAATTAACTATATTCGCAGTATCTAATCAAAATTAAAAATTATGAAAAAAGTTTACTTATCATTAGCATTATTTGCTTCTTTTAGTGCTTTGGCTCAAAAAATGCCAACCAAAAAAGAAGGATTTAGCCCTGAGCGTTCATTCGTTTCTAAAGCTAAAAAAACATCTCAAGACATTTTAAAAGCTGAAGGCGACACACTTTGGATTAGTGAGTTCGAAACTGCTGGAGAATGGGCTCAAACTTTAGGAACTGGTCAAAGTACTAACACTGGTGATAATCCAGGTTGGGAAATTTTAACTGCAATTCCTGCAGGTATTACATCTCAACAAGCTGGATATCAATGGCCTGCTACCTTCTCTGGAGCAACAGGTAATTTTGCATTTATTAATTCAGATGGAGCTGGTGCAAATGGAACACAAGATGCCTATTATGGAACTGTAGCAAACATTGATTTATCAGCTGCTGGAACAACTGCATTGTATTTAACTTTTTCAGAATACTATAGAAATTACCTTGATAATACTTCAGTTGAGGTTTCTATTAATGGTGGTACAACTTGGACAATTTTTGAAGCTAATCCAGAAGCTGAAGTTCCTGTAAACACAAATGCTGTTGCTGGAGAAATTGAGGTTATTAACATAACACCTGCGATTGGAACTGGAACATGGACGGACTCGGTTAAAGTTCGTTTTCACTATGTTGGAGCTTATGACTGGTTCTGGGGTGTTGATGATGTTAAAATCGTTGAAGCTTGGGATAATGATGTTAAAATCAACAATTGGTTTGCAGCAACAGATATCACAACAACTCAAGGTTTAGACTATTATACAATTGACAACTCTCAAGTTGATTTCCCTGGTTTAACATTCGGTGCTTTTGTAAATAATAATGGTGCTCAAACACAAGCAAGTGTAGCTCTTAAAGCTACTGCAACTGGAGGTTATGACCAAACAGGAACTGCAATCACTTTGAATGCAAATGCTACAGATAGTGTTGCTATCACAACTCCATATATCCCTACTGGTGTTGGTGTTAAAACAATCAACTTAACAACTGTTATTACTGGAACTGATTCAGCGCCAGCAAACAATACTGTTGCTACTGGAATGGAAATAACAACTCAGGAATATTCACGCGACAATGGTGTTTCAACTGGTTCGATTAGTAATACAACAACAAATACTGGTAATCCTTTAAAAATTGGAAATATCATGGATATCTTCACGAACTGGGAAACTTCTGGTGCGGTAGTAAGATTAAATACACAGGCTGCTGCAACTGCTGGGTCAGAGTATTGGGTTGAAGTTTTCAAATTTGACGGAACTGACTATGTTTATGAAGCTGAATCAGAAAGAAAAACTATTTCTGGTACTGCTGCGTCTTGGTCGAAATTGAAATGG
>CAMDGP010000075.1 GCA_945897765.1 Chitinophaga pinensis | reverse complement strand
TCTTTATTCCACCAAATATCTAATTTTTCTTTTTGATAGAATTGATCAAATCGATACCATTTTAAGGTTTGAGAAGAAATAAAAAAGGTACGGTAATCAAATAGTTTTGCATATTCCCAAAGTAATGGTTGATGGTGTAAAATACTTGTGTCTTGATACGGTCCAATCCCAGTTAAAATCGCTGGTACTGCTAACATTGTGGTTGAAGAAACAGAAACAGGTTGACGGCAATAGAAAAATTCTTCTGGGTAGTCTTGAGCTAACTTTTTGAAATAGGGAGTTGTTTCATGTTTGTTCCCATAAAGCGAAGCGCTTCTTTTACGGTAAGATTCAAAGACAAGCACAACTACATTAAAGTCTTTTTTGGCAAGATTTAAATTTATCTTTGGAAGTGTTCGTTTTTGTAAACCTCGACCTTTAAATTCAGAGTGATCGTCCCAAGTAAAAGCATGTCGTTGTACACAAGCTGCGAAATTTGCATCAACCATTGCACATTGGTCAAATTTTCCGTGAAAATAAATAAGTGTTTCAAAGGCACTTAATTGTAGAATAGTGTATAAAAGTAAATAACGCCAATGAATTTTCGGAACATGATTTTTAGAAAACCATTTTATGAAAACAAATAATAATGAAAACAAAAGAAGAATGAAGATTATTTCTTTCCAACCTGTTACATCGCGCAAAATCATAATTGCACTTTTTGGCTCGGTTTTGAAATATAGAAAAGTGTAATAATTCGGAAAAATTCCATTTAACGAATAAAAAGTAAAGGAGCCAAAGAAGGAAAAAACGAACCAAGGAAAAATCAAAATCATCAACGAATAGAACAACCATTTTTTATGTTCAACTGCCTTTAAAATCAATAAAATCAGTATGAAATAGCCGATTGAAATAAATACAGATGATAAATAGAAGTTTAATTGCCTGTCATTGTATCTTTCCAATAATTCGTAACGAAAATACAAATCGAGAAGTGCTAAAAGTACGGGTATTGAAATGAGTTTAAGAAAGGTGTTCATGTTAAATTAAAGTTAAGAAAACTTTAACAAACAAGGAATGTTATTTACTTTATTTTGATTTTTCTTTTAAAATAGTTAAAGATTGTTCTAGTAAACTTTCACTATTTTCAGTTTCAAGTCGATGTAAATCAGAATAGCGTTTTAGCCAAGTTTCTTGACGTTTGGCGTAATTGCGCGAATGTTGTTTTATCTTTTCAATTGCATCATCTAAGGTCAATGAACCATCAAAGAAATCAAAAATTTCTTTGTAACCAACGGTATTTAGCGATTTTAAATTTCTAAATTGAGCAACAGATTTCACCTCTTCTATTAATCCTTCTGAAAGCATACTATCTACTCGCTGATTGATGCGTTCGTACAGTTTTTTACGTTCCCATTGAATCGAAAACCGAACAATTTCACAGTCTAAATCTTTCTTGAAACCCTTTCTTTGTGCTGAATATTTTTGACCACTTGAATAGATAACTTCCAAGGCACGAATAATTCTCACTGGATTTTTTTTATCGACAATTGCTGCAAATTCAGGATCTAATTGTTCCACTTCTTGAACCAAAACTCTGAGTCCTTCTGTTTTTAGTCGTTCTTCTAGTTTAAGTTTAATTTCGTTTGATGTTTCAATGTTGTCTAAACCAAAAGTCAAGGCATCAATGAACATTCCAGAACCACCAACGAGAACCACTTCGTTTTTCGTTTCAAATAGCGCATTCAAAATTTTTCGTGCTTCAACAGAATAACTTGCCGCAGTTAATTCTGTTTTTATTGAATGCGAATCGATGAGGTGATGTTTAATCTCATTCAATTCTGAGGTCGTTGGTTTGGCAGTTCCAATGCTCAATTCTTTGTAAAACTGTCTAGAATCTCCAGAAATAATCTCCGTTTTAAAATGTTTGGCAAGCGCAATTGCTAAATTTGTTTTTCCAGAAGCAGTTGGACCTTGAACAATAATCAATCTTTTGCGGGCATTTGGAATTATTTCCATGAATCGTAAATCCGAATTACTGCTTCCACATATTTAACAGCATGCCCACGATAAGCACCACATTTTACCTCTGTACGACGATAATAGGTTGGATCGGAGAGTTTTTCAACCATCAATTGAACATTTTCATCCCACAATTCTGGATTTAAACCTTCTGCTTTTGCTAATGCTTGAGCGTCGAATATGTGACATGGACCTGAGTTGTAAGAAGCTAATGTGAATTTAAAACGTTGTTCTTTATCTGGAATCGAAGTCCAAGTTTGGTAAATGCGATTGATTAATTTCATACCTGCTGTAATTTGCATTTCAGGACTTGACATTGGATTCACGCCAAAATCATTTCCAGTGTTTGGCATAAATTGCATAATTCCAAAAGCCCCATGAGCTCCCAGAGCATACGGATTAAATCGCGATTCTTTATAAGCAATTGCAGCCAAAAATTTCCAGTCCCAACCGGCTGATTTTGCAGCCTGTTTGAAGAATTTATCATATTGAGAAATTTTTCCTCGGCCTACCTTAACAATTTCTCCAGTTTCCTCTGGAATAAAATCAAAATATTTGTGTTTGAGTACTTTGTATTCTTCCGATTCACAATATTTTTGAAGAAATTCGTCCAGTTTCTTTTTTAATTCTGGGCTTTTTAAACGTAATCCGAACGCAATTCTCTGTTTGAAAGAAACTTTTGTTTTAATATCTAGTTTTGGATGTTCTTCCTTACTTAATCGCGCTAAGTTCTCGTGTGCAATCGTGTATTTGATTTCACCTTTTAGAATTTTTTCAATTAGGTCTTCCACAATCAAATCTTCTTTGGCATATTTGATTTTGATATGGCCTCCAATTTCTTCTTGTAAAGCACGCAATCTTCGGTCGTAAATCGTGTTTTTACGAACCATTACTTCTTTGCCAATTAGTTCAGAAGCATCCAAAATAAGACTATCACTTTTCACTTGAACAAGCAATTGATTTGAAAAATAATACGGATGTGAAAACTTTATTTTTTTCTGTCCGGAAAGAGTGATAGCAAGATTGGCGGCAATAATGTCACCCTCTCCGTTATTTAAAAAACGGCGTAAATTTGAATATTTTGGAACCACTTTAATTTCTAATGGAATACCGATATGTTTGGAGAAAGCCTCTAAAATTTCGTATTCAAAACCTAAATTTTTCTCTCGGTATTCAAAAAATGAAAGGGAACTGTTTTCCGTAAGAACGGTCAATTTACCTTTCTTTTGAATTTCTTTGAAATCAATTGTTTTTATTTCAATTTCAACTTCTTTTTTAGTTCCTGTTTCACAGGCAATTAATAGAAAAAGTCCAACTGAAAAGAGCAGTATTTTTTGAATTTTATTCATCAATTAAAACCATACGTTTTTTTTAATAGAATAGTTACAAAAAAAGTTTAAATTACTGAATTTCAATATATAAAAGATTTTTTATAAATTATTTAGTGGGATATAATGTTTGAATTCAAAAGAAAAATTGCTAATCTCGGATCAATTATTTCATTAAAGTAATTCTTATCAAGTATTAATAGAATCATTGAATCTAAATTCTAAAAAGCAATTTCAAACTTTTATCTCCTTGGTATCCCCTCCAATTTCTCCAAAGTCACAGCTTCTTTATTCAATCGCCAAGTATGCGTGTCCAACCCATTTGAAATCACAATCAATTCGCAATTAAGTTGATGTTGGTAACTCAACACTTGTTTTAAGGTATCTTCGTTGAGTTTTATATTTGGTGCCTTGCATTCGACCAATAAATGCGGCTTAAAATCGCTATCGAAAACGACAATGTCCCAACGCTTGGATAGGCCGTTGTATTGTATTGCTTTCTCAACGCCTACAAGTGTTTCTGGATAGTTTAATTCGTTGATTAAATATGCAATTATGTGCTGGCGAACCCATTCTTCAGGTGTCAATAAAATGGATTTTTTGCGAATCAAGCATTTAACAAAAATCTTTCCCGATTTGCATGTTAAATCAAGGTGTGTAGGAGGGAAGTTAAGCGGAACAATGAAATCCATTACATTCCTGGCAAAAGCAAATTGATGTCCTTGAATTTTAAACCAAAAACTTTTCCTAAAACTTGGTTTGTAAGTACGCCTTTATAGATGTAAACGCCATTTCTAAAGCCTTCTTGTGAACGAACAAGGTCTTCAACGCTACTTTTTTCGCCCATTTCAAGTAAGAGTGGAGTGAAAATATTCGATAAAGCAAACGATGCTGTTCTAGAAACACGCGAAGCAATATTTGGAACGCAATAATGAATCACGCCATGTTTTACGAAAGTTGGATCGTTGTGGTTGGTCACGCGTGAAGTTTCAAAACAACCGCCTTGATCGATACTTACGTCTACAACAACTGAACCGGATTTCATGCTTTCAATCATTTCTTCAGTAACCACGCAAAGCGAACGACCAATTGGAGAACGCAAAGCTCCAATCACAACATCCGCTCGACGAATAGCTTTTGCCAATACTTTTGGCTGTAAAATAGAGGTGTAAACACGCGTTCCAATATCATTTTGTAGGCGACGCAATTTTGAAAGTGAATTGTCAAAGACTTTAACGGATGCGCCTAATCCAAGTGCTGCACGTGTCGCAAATTCGCCAACCGTTCCGGCGCCAATTACGACAACTTCCGTTGGTTGAACACCTGCAATTCCGCCCAACATCATTCCTTTTCCAGAAGAATAGCTAGACAGTAACTCACTTGCCACAAGCATTGAAGTGGTTCCAGCAATTTCTCCTAATGTTCGCACGATTGAAAAAACGCCTTCATCATCTTTGATATAATCCCAAGCAATGGCTGTGATTTTCTTGTTCATTAACTTTTGAAGAATCTCTTTTGGCTGCGTTGAAATTTGTAAAGCTGAAATAAATGTTTGATTACCAATCATTAAGTCTACTTCTTCCTCTGAGGGTGGAGCAACTTTTAAAATAATGTCACATTCGTAAATTTCTTTGGCGGAATAGCTAATTTCTGCACCAGCTTCACTATAATCATTATCTGTGAAATTGGCACCATCACCAGCCTTGGTTTCAATTCTAACGCGGTGACCATTGTTTACAAGCAATGTAACAGCTTCAGGAACTAAAGCAACTCTTCGCTCCTGAAAACTTGTTTCTTTTGGAATTCCAATGTAAAGTGTACCTTTCTTTTTTCGCACTTCAAGCATTTCCTCTTTAGGTGTCAAACTTCCTTGTTGGATGAGTGTTTTCAGTAATCCTGGATCTGTAATCATGGTTGCAAAGCTATTTCTCTTGAATTATTCGTTTCGTCACAACGAATATACACCCAAATTGCGTTAGTTGGAAGAATAAAATCAATTTTTTCAGCCCATTCGATAAAGAAGTAAGCTTTTTCATTTAATAGTTCGTCCAATCCTAAATTTAAAATTTCGTTGCGCTGATCAATTCTGTAACAATCTAAATGATAGATTTTTACGCTATTTGTTTCATATTCGTTGATAATAGAGTAGGTTGGTGAACCTTCGATTTCTTGAACGCCTAATTGCTTAAGAAGTTGGGCGATAAAGGTAGTTTTTCCTGCTCCCATTTCGCCATCAAATGCAAATATGGTTTGCTCTGGAAAGAGTTGAAGGAATTCGATAGCAACTGCTTCTAACTCTTCGATAGCGTTAACTTTCCAACGTTTATACATGGATTATTCTGAAATCGTTTTGTAAGGAGAAATTGTATTGTCTTTCCAAGCGAGCAATTCAAAATTCGAATCGTTGTATCGTCCGAAAGTTTGGTAGTTAATCCATTCTCCGAGATTGAAATAAAGCGCATTTTCAATTTGAAATTTTAACGGTAAATGCCGGTGCCCGAAAATGTAATAATCAGCTTTTAATTGATTGTGATTATCACTTACGAAATGATGTAACCATTCTTTTTCAGGACCAACATATAAGGCATCTTCCTCTCCGTTTGAAATGCGACTTGTTTTAGAAAAATAACTTGCCAGCCAAATTCCGAAATTAGGATGCAAACGTGCAAATGCCCACTGACAAAATTTATTTCTAAAAATCTTTTTTATGATTTTGTATCCTTTATCGCCTGGTCCTAATCCATCTCCATGAGCGATATAAAAATTTTTAGATCCTATTTTAAGTTGTAATTCGTCAGTATGTAATTCGATTCCAACTTCTTTAGCTAAGTAATCAAACATCCACATATCGTGATTTCCACAGAAAAAGTGTACTTTGATTCCTTTATCTGTTAAGTCGGCAATTTTGCCCAAGAAACGAGCAAATCCTTTAGGAATAGCTAGTTTATACTCATACCAAAAGTCAAAAATATCTCCGACTAAAAAAATTTCTTTTGCTGTCGGCTCTATGTAATTTAACCAAGCAACTATTTCTTTTTCACGAACTAAACTAATAGCATCTGTGGGAGCACCCAAGTGAAAATCAGAGGCAAAATAGATGTATTTTTTGTTGGATTCTTCCATTCATTAGTGTCCAAAAATCTTAGCAAGTTCTTTTTCTAAGGCTTCACCTCGTAAATTTACTTTTATTATGCGTCCTTCTTTGTCGATGAGAACAGTGAAAGGAACACTTCCAACTTCATATAATCTTCCAACTTTCGAACTCCAACCTTTCAAGTCGCTCACGTGATTTGGCCACGATAATTTATCTTGTTGAATTGCTGCTAACCATTTTGCACGGTCGGTATCTAATGAAACACTCATAATTGTAAATCCGTCAGCTTTATATTTTTCATACGTTTTCACGACGTTTGGATTTTCCTTGCGACACGGTCCACACCAAGATGCCCAGAAATCAATTAGAACTACTTTGCCTTTTAAGTCTGAAAGCTTCATTTGTTTTTTGCCATCAGTTAAGAACTCTTCAAAGTCAGGTGCGAGTTTACCTTCAGCTAATAATTTACCGCTTTCTAATTTCGTTTTTAATTGCTTATAATTATCGTAGTAAGCTTTTGCTGTTGGACTTCCTTCAAACGAACTGTTGATTTGTGTTATTAAAGCCTCGTAATTTTTGAAGTCCGCTTCGGCATTAATTTGCGAAAGCGCCATTATTAAAGCAGGAGAATTAGGGTTATTCTTAATGAAATCTTGCAAAGAAGATTGAAAATTTGTGTATTCACCTTGCATATATTGATTGATAATTTGCTCTCTTGTTGGATCGGCTTTCAAAGCATTCATCGCAGAATCGCTTTTTATTGACCAATTTTCAACCGTTGTCGCAAAGTCATTCATTGCTTTCGATTCGTCTGAACCAGTGATATTGCAAAATTCTTTTAGTTTATTCCCGTCACCATAAACTTTTAATTCGCTGTTTTCTTTTAAAACCAATTGAATATTTGAATTTC
The DNA here is from genome assembly GCA_945897765.1 of Chitinophaga pinensis. Classification (GTDB taxonomy): domain Bacteria; phylum Bacteroidota; class Bacteroidia; order Flavobacteriales_D; family Crocinitomicaceae; genus UBA952. Next base: position 1,720 of record CAMDGP010000075.1, on the reverse strand, counting down.
CAACTCTTAAAATATAATAATCCATGCTTGGAAGTTTTCCTGCAAAGGCAAAGTTTCCTTTTTTATCTGGCGTTATTTTATGATAATCTTTGTAGTAATTCCCAAAAAATTGAGAAACATAAAATGTATCAACGGGTGAATTAAAAATCATTCCCGATAATTTTACATTGATTTCTTTTTGGGCTTGACAATTAATCGTTAAAACTAAAAAAGATGCAATAAATAAGATTTTTTTCATTTTCTATTTTTTAAAAACTTCAGACAATTTCTGTTCCAAAACTTCACCTCGGAGTTCTTTTCCAATAATATTTCCTTCTTTGTTTACTAAAACTGTAAAAGGAATTCCTTCAAAGCCATAAAGAGCTGGCATATTTGATTTCCAACCTTTTAAGTCGCTTACGTGATTTTTCCAGATTAATCCATCTTTTTCAATCGCTGCTATCCAAGCATTTTGGTCTTCGTCCAAGGAGACGGAAAGTACTGTGAAACCTTGTTTTTCATACTTTTTGTAAAGACGAACTACATTTGGGTTTTCCTTTCGACAGGGTCCACACCAAGAAGCCCAAAAATCGATCAACACAACTTTTCCTTTTAAATCAGATAGCTTTAACAATTTACCTTCAGGAGTGTTCATTGCAATTTCTGGTGCCGCAATTGTTCCACTATTGATACGCTCGTAATCACCGTAAGCAGTTGATATTTGATCTACTTGCGAACGGAAAGTTTCAGCAACTTGTTGACCTTGGTATTTTTGCTCGTAAGCTTGAGCCACTTCTTCTAATACACTTAAATTAGTTTTACTCCAACCATCAAAAGAAGTGGTCGGCAATAAAACCATCGATAAAACTATATTGTAAGGATTTCCCGGTTGTTGGGTCATTTTTTTGCGAACAAAAGCATCAACCTTTTCTTTGGCTTCATAATATTTCGAGTTCAAATCTTCCTTCGACATCGTTTTTTGAATGGCCATTAAGGAATCTTGCGCATTTTGGAAAGCTTGTAATTGCGCTAAATATTGATTCATTACTTTCGCCCAATTGGTTCCACTTGCATTAGGTTTTAGATTAAAAGTTGTGACTTCACAATTGATTTTCAGATTGTTATTTGGTTCAATTGTAACGGGAATTAAGTTGTTTTTATCTTCACCTAGTCTTAAAAAATAGTATCCTAATCCGGGGACATTTCCCTCTATTTTAAAAGTTCCATCGGCGTTAATCATAGCATTTGCAACTGGAATTGTACCGCGATCACTTGGCGCTTCAACGTACAATTTTTGCTGTGCTGCCCCATTAATTTTCCCTTGAATTGTAAAGTTATTTGCTGGTTTTTCACCTTCTGCATTATCAGTGTCGTCACAACTTTGAATTAAAAAAGTAAATGCGCTTAATAGAAAAAGGAATTTAATGTATTTCATAAATCATTATGCTTCAAGAAGTTCTCTCAATAATTTATTCGCAATTTTCGGATCTGCTTTTCCGTTTGAAACTTTCATCAATTTCCCCATAAAGAAACCTGTCAATTGCTTTTCTCCGTTTTTATAACGTTCCACTTCCGTTTGATTTTCTTCAAAAACTTGTAGAATAAATCCTTTCAAGGTGTCTTCGCTCGAATCTTGAATCAAATTTAAGTTTTCAGCGATTGCCAAAGGACTTAAATCCGATTTCAAAAGTTCAGGAAAAATGTATTGAGAAGCAACTGAATTGGAAACTTTTCCTTCGTC
>CAMDGP010000074.1 GCA_945897765.1 Chitinophaga pinensis | reverse complement strand
GCCATTGTTACACCCGGATTTAGCGAGGAAGGGATCACTTCATGGAAGATAAAAGAAGCTGATAAAACCAATCAAAAAAAGGAAGAAGACCGCGAAATTTCCTTTCATACGATCGTTTCAACAGAATCAAAAGCAGCTGTAATGAATACGTATCTCTCTAATTTTCCAATAAAATATATTCCTGGACAAAAATCTATCGTTCCAGGTTTGCGCAAAATTCTTAAAAATGCGCAAAAAGGAGAACGTTATTTAATCCTATTAGAAAGCCCTCAAGCTTATGGTAGTAGGGGTTATGCAAATTTGATACAACCTAACGAATCAGTATTATTCAACATTGAAATCGTTGATGTAAAAGCTATTTAAGGATAATTCACTATATTTGGGCTTCCAAAAAATAAGGTTGCGCAAGTTATTTCATCTTATTCTCTTTTCTATTTTTTTACTTCCAACTTTTTTGGAGGCACAAAAGGTATTGGACACTATTGATACCCAGTTCGGAAGAATGGTTATTTACTCTAATAAAACATGGGCACTTGTTAAAATAAATACATTCGATGGTGTATTAAATCCGCGCATTCATAAAATTATGACTACCCAACAAAATATTCCATATACTTTACCTTGGAACAACGAAATCTGTTTTACAACTAGAAATAACGACCTTTCCAAACTCCGTGATACAATTTGGCTTTGCTTAAACGACGAAGTTCATTCAGAATTTAAAATCCCAGTTCCAGGAGTTGTTACTTCAAGATATGGGCCAAGAAGCGGTAGAAATCATAACGGAATAGATTTAAACTTGAATACAGGAGATACTGTAGTTTCTGCTTGGGCTGGAAAAGTACGTTATGCAAAATACAATGAAGGTGGATTTGGAAATTTAGTAATCGTTAGACATTATAACGGTTTAGAAACATTTTATGCTCATTTAAGTAAGCTTTTAGTTTTTCCAGACCAAGAAGTAGCAGCTGGTGAAGTACTTGGATTAGGTGGGAATACAGGTCGTTCTTTTGGAGCGCATTTACATTTTGAAGTTCGATTCTACGATGCCCCAATAAATCCTGAAGAAATGATTAATTTCGAAGCAAAGAAATTGAAAAACGAAAATTTGTTCGTCCACAAAGGTTTATTTAGACCAGGAGCCAAACCTAGTGATTTTTATGAAGCTCATCCTGAAGAACCTATTGATCAACAAGCTCAGCAACAACAAATAGTTAAACCTGTCGTTGTTAAAACACAGCAAACTAAATTTTATAGAGTTAAATCTGGAGATACGTTAACAGAAATAGCTGATAGAAATAATACAACCGTTTCAAAAGTTTGCCAATTGAACGGTATTAAACCAACAACAGTGCTTCAGGTTGGCAGAAGTTTAAGGATAAAATAAAATGAATAATCCATTTAAATATTTCGCGTTTTTATTAATCCTTCTTTCGGCAGTAGCTTGTTCAGACTACAATAGAATTGTCAAGGGCGATGATTATCAAGCTAAATTTACGCGAGCAAACAATTTATTTGACGAAAAAGAATTTGATCGCTGTATTGTTTTATATGAACAAGTTTATCAACATGCACCCAAATCTGGTGAAGGAGAATTAGCCTATTATCGTTTAGGGAAAAGCTATTTTGAAATGGAAGATTATTATATGTCTGGCTATTATTTCAGTTCGTACATTCAACGTTTTCCTTATAGTGCTAAAACTGAGGAAGCTTATTTTTTAATGTCTATAAGTAACGTTAAAAACTCACCAGAATTTGCGCTAGATCAAACTGAAACAGAACAAGCAATTACTAGTGTTCAGTCTTTTATAGATCGTTATCCAAATTCTAAACTAATCGATTCTTGCAACAAAGTAATTGATAATCTGCGTTTTAAACTAGAGCGTAAAGATTTTGAACAAGTTCGATTGTATTCAAAAACAGAAAATTATAGAGCAGCAGTTACAGCAGCAGAAATCTTTATTGAAAAGTATTCGAAATCACAATTTATTGAAGAAGTATATTTTTTATTGGTTAAAAATTCTTATTTACTTTCCATAAATAGTATTCCAAGTAAAAAGTTGGAAAGAATTGAACAAACTAATGAAAGATTCAGTAACTTTGTAGTCCTTTATCCAAATTCAGTTTATCTTAAAGAATTAAAAGGATACATAGAATTAATAGGAAAAGAAAACAATAATTAAACAGTTAATCGATTTAAAATGAGTCAAAAAGTAACTTTAGCAGAAAAATCAACTATTACAAGAGATACGATCCGTTTGGAAGAAAAAACAGGAAACATTTATCAATCTCTTGTGGCTGTTTCAAAAAGAGCAAATCAAATCAGTGCTCAAATGAAAGAAGAGTTGACTCAAAAATTGCAAGAATTTGCAACAACAACTGACAACTTAGAAGAAATTTTTGAGAACCGTGAGCAAATTGAAATTTCAAAGCATTACGAACGTATGCCAAAAGCTACTGCAATTGCGACACAAGAATTGTTGGATGACAAAATCTATATGCGTAAACCAGAAGAACAAGCATAATGCAAAATAAGCGCATTCTTCTTGGTATAACAGGAGGTATTGCAGCTTATAAAATTGCGTATCTCATCCGGATATTAAAGAAAAAAGGGGCAGAAGTCAAATGTATAATGACTCCTGCCTCTTCTGATTTTATAAGTCCCCTAGTCGTTGCAACACTTTGACAAAATCCAGTAGCAATAGAGTTTTGGAACAAACAGACTGGCGTATGGACAAATCACGTAGAATTAGCACTTTGGGCAGATGTCTTTGTTATAGCCCCTGCAACAGCAAATAGTATCGCAAAAATGGCAAGTGGATTATGTGATAATCTACTTCTTGCTACTTATCTTTCTATGAAAACGGAAACAATTATCTGCCCAGCGATGGATTTAGATATGTATCAGCATCCAAGTTTTAAACGAAATATCGCTACCCTTTTATCAGATGGCGTTTTAGTGATTCCAGCAACAAAAGGTGAACTAGCAAGCGGACTTGAAGGTGAAGGAAGAATGGAAGAACCTGAAGTAATCGCTGATTATTTGTCAAATTACTTTATTGCTGAAACGACAAAAAGTACTGAAACAGTTTTAATTACCGCTGGACCAACTTATGAAGCAATTGACCCTGTCCGATTTATTGGTAATCATTCTAGCGGAAAAATGGGATTTGCATTAGCTGAATCTTGTTTGAAACGTGGTATGAATGTGATTTTGGTAAGTGGTCCAACTCAATTAGAATTACACCATCCGAACTTGGAGGTAATAGCCGTAAAATCAGCGGAACAAATGTTGAATGCGGTTTCATCTAAATGGGACAAATGTTCAATTGGGATATTCGCTGCTGCAGTTGCTGACTATCGACCTGTGAATCAAGAACCTCAAAAAATTAAAAAGAAAGAAGAAAGATTAACCATAGAACTATTTAAAAATCCAGACATCTTACGTTGGGCTTCAGAAAACAGAAACAACGCACAAAAAGTCATAGGTTTTGCTTTGGAAACAAATAATGCTGAAGAAAATGCGTTATTGAAACTAAAGTCTAAGAATCTTGATATGATTGTTTTGAATACACTTGAAAATAAAGGAGCAGGATTTCAAGGTGACACAAATAAAATTACTATCTTAGATAAAACCAATTCCAAAAAAGAATTTGAATTAAAATCAAAAACTGCTGTGGCGGAGGATATTATCGAATCAATATTAAATTTGAAATGAAACTATATCACTTACTTCTATTGATGATTTTTCCAATTTCATCAAGTTTTAGTCAAGAATTAAATTGTCAAGTCTCTGTTCTTACAGATGCAAGAGTTGAAGTTAACTCAACCGAGCAAGAAATCATTAAACAAATGAAGCAAAGTGTTTATGATTTTATGAATGACACAAAATGGACAGAAGATGAGTTTAAAACAGAGGAACGCATCAATTGTAACATCCAAATTCAAATAAAAACAATTCCAAGTACAGGAAGTTATACGGGTTATATTCAAGTTCAATTTAACCGCCCAGCATTTAATTCCAATTACAATTCGGTGATTTTCAATTTTCAAGATGATGATGTAGCTTTTTCATTTTCGCGAAATGCCGTTTTACAGTACAATGAAAATCAATACAAAGACAATTTAACTTCCATACTTTCATTCTATGCTTACTTTATGCTCGGAATGGATTATGATTCTTTCTCTTTGAAAGGCGGAACTCCTTACTTTACAAAAGCCCAACAAAGAGTTACAAATGCGCAAGTATCAGGAGCAGGAGGTTGGAAAGCTAATGAAACAGGCAAAAGAAATAGATATTGGTTAGTTGAAAATATCCTTCAACCAGCTTTTGAGCCTGTTAGAGAATGTAATTATATGTACCATAGAAAAGGAATCGATATGCTTTATGAAAATAAAGTTTCAGCTAAAAAAGCAATGTTTGAAGCCTTGAATAAATTAACACTAGTAGTGCAACGTAATCCAAATAACTTGAACACGTTGAACTTATTATACAGCAAAATTCAAGAATTCAAAAATATACTATCAGATTCAGAAACAAAAGAAAAAACAGATTTTGTCAATCTTTTGAAAAAATTAGATTCCGGAAACTCTTCCCTTTACCAGGAAATACTCAACTAAAATGCTTCAGCAACTCCACATTTCTAATTTCGCCTTAATTGATGAAGCGACTATTTCTTTGAATAAAGGTTACACTGTCATCACTGGAGAAACAGGCTCTGGAAAATCAATTTTGCTGAATGCTTTGAATTTAATTCTTGGCGAACGTGCAGACTTTACAGTAATTGGACCAAAGTCAAATAAAGCAAATTGTTGAAGCTGAATTTCAGGATTGTTCGCAATTCGAATCATTTTTCATAGAAAACGATTTAGATTTTGAAAACGAGATTATCATCCGCAGAGAAATCAGTAAAGATGGAAAATCACGAGCTTTTATAAATGATTCTCCCGTTTCACTCACTGTTTTAAAAGCACTTTCGGTTCAATTGGTACAAATCCATTCCCAGTATAATACATTGGAATTAAAATCAAAAAGTTACCAATTAGAAGTCTTAGACATTCTCGCTGGGCTTGATAAGGAACGAATTATTTTTTCACAAGAATTTAAAAAACTACAACTAAATAAACGTGAGCTTCACTCTAAACAGGAAGAATTAGGCCAAGCATTGAAATCACAAGATTACAATCAATTTGTTTTAGACGAATTAGCGCAATTGCAACTTTCGAAAACCGATTACGGAAAGATTGAAAATGAATTGCTAAAGCTCGAACAATCAGAACAATTGACGAGTATTTTTAGTGAATTGGCTTCATTAACAGATGAAAATAACTTCTACGAAAAATTACTTCAAACCAAAAATGCATTAGAAAAAGTCGCACATCTCGATTCAGAAATTAAAGAAATCAAAGATCGAACATCAAGTATACTTCTTGACTTGAAAGAATTAGCAAACGATGCTGTTTCTTACCTTGAATCAAGTTCTGAAAGTAGCGAATCAAAATACGAATTGACAGAAAAAGTGGATGCTTACAACCGAATTTTAAATAAACATCGTTTAACAACCCAAGCACAACTTTTGGATTTGGAAGTAGAAATTTCCAAACAAACTTCTTCTGTTGATGAACTTCAATTAATGTTGAATCAACTTCAAGATTCGATTATAAAAGAAGAAAAAGAATTAGTTAAAACTGCTACAGCGATGCATACAAAGAGAATCACCGCTGTTGAACCTATCATTTCAGCATTGAATTTACTTTTAACTGACTTAAAACTTCCTCATACAAAACTTGAGATAGATTTAACTTTAAATGAAGAACTTTCAAATTTTGGAAATAGTCACGTTTCGTTTTTGTTTTCAGCAAATTTAGGAGTGGCTCCAGTTCCAATTGAAAAAGCTGCAAGTGGCGGTGAATTATCTCGATTAATGCTTGCTTTACAACAGTTAATTTCTGAAAAAAGAGCTTTACCAACCATTCTATTCGATGAAATTGATACCGGAGTTTCTGGCGATGTGGCACAAAAAATGGGAAATCTTTTGAAAAAAATGGGAGAACGTGTTCAATTAATCGCCATTTCACATTTACCACAAGTTGCTGCAAAAGCTGCTCATCATTTTGTTGTTTCAAAAGAATTAGTTGCTGAAAGAATGAGTACAAAAGTGATTCAATTAAATGAAAGTGAACGCATTAAAGAAGTCGCTCGATTGATGAGTGGTGAACAAATTACGGATGCTGCTTTAAAAAATGCTGAATTCTTAATGGCGCAATAAATGGCGAATTTTAGTTTAACTTTTCCCATTCCAGTTCATTCAAATAAAATTGAAATTGGTAAAACACTACTTTTTATGGGAAGTTGTTTTTCAGATGAAATAGGAAATCAAGCGCAATTACATGGTTTAAACGCTACTGCAAATCCTTTTGGAACCTTGTTTCATCCTTTAGCTATTGGTCAATCACTTCTTGATACTTTAAATGATGTATCTACATGTGACTCCGTTCAAACCGATGATGTATTTTTTCATTGGGGAAGCTCTGGAAAAATTCATGGATATTCGGCGAATGAACTAACAGAAAAAGTATTAGCGGAAAGGAAATCAATCAAGGCTAAACTTGCAATTGCCACTCACCTATTTATTACTTTTGGAACAGCAAAAAATTATGTGTTAAAAACTAATAATCAAGTAGTTGCAAATTGTCACAAACAACATCCATCTCTTTTTAATGTTGAAATAACAACTTCTACTGCAATCGTTGCTTTTTGGGAACCAATTATTCTCCAACTTAAAGAACTAAATCCACAGCTTTCAGTAATTTTCACTGTAAGTCCAGTTCGTCACTTAAAAGATGGCATAATTGAAAATAATCGTTCCAAAGCCAAACTACTTTTAGCAGTTGAAACTTTGTCAAAACTCGAAAATTGCAGTTATTTCCCCTCTTATGAAATTGTTCTGGATGAATTAAGAGATTACCGTTTCTTCAAAAATGACTTTGCTCATCCGAATGAATTGGCTATTGAACACGTTTGGCATCGCTTCGCAAACAATTATTTGTCTGAATCAACTTTCATGATGTGTAACAAAATTAAGGCTATTAAAGTATCTTTAATTCATAAGTCTCTTTATGAAAAAAGCAAAAAAGTATCCGAACATCAAGATATTATTCTTGAAAGAAAAAGACAACTAGACAAGGAAATAATTGGAATTAGTTGGTAGAAGTATTTTCTATAAACGATTTCATGCAGTTTTCTAAATCCAAATAAGACTTGATTACTTTCACCGTTTTGGGTAGTTTATGTTCATAATTCATGATTTGAGCACCGCCAGCAAATACAGGCATTGAGTTCGTGTCTTTTTCTATATTCTTAAAATAATTTTCAATGAAATTTTCGTCAGTCGAGGACAAAAGTGAAGTCATTAATGCTTTAGGTTTCAATTTCTCAATGCATTCCATCAAGGAATCATAAGGTAAGCTTTGTCCCAAATAAATCGTATTGATATCTTTTTTTCGGAGAATAAATTGATAAAACAACAAGCTCAATTCATGCCATTCATGTTCAGGAAGGTACAACATGACTGCATCTTTCTTTGGATTTGGAATTGGCAATTTATCAATTTCACCAATAACTTTTTGACGAATTAAATTGGTAATAAAATGTTCTTGCGCTGGATTGATTGTACCAATAAGAAACATTATACCAATTCTATCGAGAAATGGAATTATGAAATTCGTGAAAGTTAATTCTAAACCATGCTCTTTGATCAATATCGCCAACGTATCGCGAAATAGTGTTTCGTCTAATTCTACTAAAGCTAATATTAATTTATCATCTGAATTCTCGGAGGAACTGAATTTCAAATCCCAAACTAATTTAGAAATTTCTTCATTTTCTAACTTGGCGATTTTTGAAATCTTATGCCCCGACTTATTTAATAAACTAATATTCAATAAAAAAGCTAGTTCTTTATCTGAATAAGTACGAATTTGAGTTTCAGATCGAGAAGGAACTAGGATACCGTAACGCTTCTCCCAAATCCTGATTGTATGCGCTTTAATACCCGTAAGAACTTCAATATCTTTGATCTTATAAACAGCCATAGAATTTTAAACAACGAAGATAGAAGAATGTTTAGTAAAAATGGAAAAAAATGACCTATGTTTTTAATGAAAGATGAAGTTAAGAAAAGGTTGCAAGAATTAAGTTAAATTCAAAAATGAAATCATTTTTTCAAAAGCCCTAGCGCGATGACTTCGTAGATTTTTTTCTTCCATTGTCATTTCTGCAAATGTTTGAGTTTGTCCTTCAGGAATGAAAATAGGATCATAACCGAATCCATCTGCTCCTTTTTTTTCTATACTAATAGTCCCTTTAACAACACCTTCAAACAAATGGGTTTTGTCGTTTAAAATTAGAGTGATTACTGTTCTAAATTGTGCTTGGCGATTTTCTTTATTTTTTAATTCGGAAAGTACCAAATCCATATTTTTTTCAGCACTTTTTTCCTCTCCTGCATAACGGGCTGAATAAACACCAGGTCTTCCATTAAGTGCCTCTATTTCTAAACCCGTATCATCAGCAAAACAATTCAAGTTAAAATGATCATTAACAAATTCTGCTTTCAATAATGAGTTTCCTTCTAATGATTCAGACGTTTCAGGTATTTCTTCATGACAATTAATTGCAGTTAATGTTAAAATTTGAAAATCAGAAGGAAGTAATGATTGTATTTCTTTTGCTTTATTGGAATTATGAGTTGCAAAAACTAATTTCATTTTAAAAGATTTAAATATATATCACGATTTGCTAAAACCGAATAGCGATTTATTATTGTTTGCTTTCCTGCTTGTCCAACTTGTTTTCTAAGTTGATTGTTGATTAATAGCGTCTCCAAGCAGTCTTTCCATTCTTGAGGAGTTTTTACCAAATAACCATTGACTTTATCCTCTAAAATCTGTTTGTTTACTCCCACTGGTGACATTAACGCTGGAATACCTAAAGCCATGTATTGCAAACCCTTAAACCCACACTTTCCTTCGGACCAAATGTCTTGTTCTAATGGCATGACACCAATTGAAATCTTGGCTAAATCCTGAATTTCAGT
>CAMDGP010000073.1 GCA_945897765.1 Chitinophaga pinensis | reverse complement strand
TAAATTAAAAGTTTCGTTCCGATTGGTCAAAATAGAAAAATGTGGATAAAAAAGCAACAAACGGAGCACTTGCCCCACTGTCCATAAAATCATAACCTACGAGGCAAATAATGAGCGCTATTGAGTAGGAAAGTTTTTCGTGGTTTTTTGTTATCCAAGCTTTGTAGAATAAAAGAAAAATCCCTGTAATGAGAACCAATAACCCTAAAAACCCATGCTTTAACGTTGTTCTCAAGTATTGATTGTGTGGTGCTGTTCGTTCATTGGCATTACAGAAGTATTTTAATTCAATGTATTTTTTTACCAATTCATCTTTCCAGTCTCCAGTCCCAACTCCGAATATTGGATTTTTTTGAACGATTGCTAAACTACTTTTTAGGGCATTCACACGTAAATCAGAAGATGACATACATGAAATAGTATCAATTTTACTTGAAGTTGATTCAGATAATTCACTTTTCCTTAAAGTTGAATCAGCTAATTCACTTTTTTGTTGGGTTGGCGCCAAAGTTTTAAATCTTCCATTTAATGCTGGGAAAAACAACAAAAATAATGTTAAAGTAATCGAACTTGCAAAATACCAACGAGCGCGATTTTTTAAATTGAGCAGCAGAAAAACCCCAGTAATTAGCAAAGAAGCTAAAATTATTAATCGACTTTGCATAAGAATAAGTCCAAAAATAAAATTGAAAGCAATACAACTAAAACCAATAATTTTTAGCTTACTCATTGATTTTTCTCTGAAATTAAGTAATACAAAAACGAGAGAAATAAGCACAAAAAAGGAAAGCGAATTTGTTTCTTGAACGAGGTTTACATAGAAAAAATGCCTTGGATTTCCAGTTGAGATAAATCGAACAAGTGCTTGAAGAATGTAAAAATCTATCTTGAAAAGTGTACCTAGAATTACAGCAAAGAGTATCCAGTTTTTTAAATTTTTTATTTTTTCCAAAGAGAAATTCAAGAAGATAAATGGGAAGATAAAATAAGGTAAAAGCCTTGATAAATCTGCCAAACCATCTTTTAAGTTATAAGTATTGAGCAAACCAAGAACTGTTAATGCAAAGGGCAAAGCAGCGAGCAAAGACAATTTCCAATTTGAAAATTCAAGCTTTGATTTTTGTAGCGCCAATGAAATTAAAATCACTAGTAAAAACAAACTTAAAATCACTGGAATCACCTCCATAAAAACCAATAAACAGGCTGTGAATAGCAACAAAAAATCAGGAAGTTGAACTGCTTGAAAGCGCTGTTTTAACATGTTACAAAAGTAGAAATTTGTATGGATTAGTTGTCTTTCAATAACCAAGGTAACTTGATGAACTTCGTACTCCAGCCCCAAGTCACTAAAAACTGAACTAGCATGGATGTCATCGTTGCAAACGCAGCACCTTCAAAACCAAAAACTGGAATCCATAAATAATTTAAAAGAATATTTAATAGTGAAACCAAAATTGTTACATACGCCAATTGTTTTGTTTTTTCAAGGTAGAAAAAGTAAACGCTGACCATTTTATACATTCCATTGAAGGCAAAACCAAGCGAAATCCAAAGCACCAAGACCATCCCACTTAAAAAAGATTTCCCAATGAAATGATAGATTATTGGAGTAATCAGCCACAATATAAAAACGAGTAGTAAGATTCCAATAAAGTAGATATATGTGTATTTAACTAATAGCTTTTTCCCTTGTTCGCTCTCTGATTTTAACGTTTTATAAACCCAAGGAACCCAAGCTTGATTAAATGAATTTTGAAACATTCCAATCACCTGTCCAACCATAAATCCCACTGAATAAATCCCATTTGTACTGACGCCAATCATAGCAGAAAGCATTAATTTATCGGAATACATTATTATCACACTTCCTAAAACGTGCGGAATCAAGGGTGCGCCATAAGCAAATAAATGTTGGATGTGAGCTTTCTTAATTTGAAACGTGACTATTTTTCTTTTTATCAAAATGATTAGCGCTAACAAAGCACCAAATCCGTAAGCATATGAAATGGCTAAAATTGAACCTTCAAATTTAAAGTCGTAAGCTAAAATTAAAATGAGAGCGATAGAAAGTTCCAAAATTGTTCTCCCAACTCGAAAAATACCATAATGGATAGCTTTGTCCTCCATTCGCCACAATGATAAAATCACCTCTACTATGTTGTTGTAAGTCGCGTATATGGCAGTTAACACAATAAAAGAACTTGGAATTCCTGTGATTTTTTCTAACCTTTCTTTAAATAGAAAAAGTAGTAAGGTGAAAAAGCTAGTTAATAGCAAATTCAAGAATAATCCGCTGCTGATGTAGCTTCCAATTTCGTTTTTATCCTTTACATAAACAACTTGTAATGCAGCCATTAAGTTAAGCCCAATAAATGGAATTAATACATTAATCAAAGCATTGTAGTTACTTATAATACCATAATCCGTAGTTGAAAGTTGTTGTGTTAAAACAGGCAGTAAAATAAATGGGATAGCTGCATTTAACACATTTGAAAGGGTGTAAATACCAATGTTTTTTAAAAAACTATTCCACTTCATTTTTGTAATTCGCTTGCTATAAATGAACTAATATTTTCAAAATAATTGGGATAAATCAATGCGGAGGTGGCATTTTTCACACTTTCACTTTTGTAATTTATTAAGCTTTTCAAAGCGTTTTCCAATTCATCAAAGGTATTTACAAAAAAGACATAAGGATGATTTTCAAGCTCGACGCCAAAAACGTCTATTGCTTTATTTTGAAAATTTAAAAAAATAGAAGGTTTACCAATTGCTAACGCTTCAATTCCTGAAGTTGAGTATGCCGTAATATGCGCATCCGTTTCAGCAATATTTTCGTAGATATTCCCTTTGAAAAAATGAAAATTCGCAGGAAACTCAAATTTAGATAAATAATCTGCTTCGCTTGTACGTCTTCTTTGCAAATAAAAGTTGTATTTTGAATTATTTTCCTTGTTGAATTTCAATAGAAAATCTAGCATTAAATCTCCAAATTTTCCATCTTGTAAAGAAACAGTAAAAGATGTTATGGAAGTTGAATTTTTTATTTTTTGCGCAAAAAGATCAATGACTGAACGACCAATTGGAATAATTTGTGGGCAAGGAAATTCTGTTTCAGAAGTTAAGAAATTCTGTTCATTTTCTCCCCAAACTAAAGCTGCATCTGGAAATTGATTCTGCTCCATTTTTTTTGTATAGAAATACGCATGATGACCTTTACTGATAACACCATGTTGCATTTCAATCACGCGAATTCCTTTTTCTTTGAAGGCTAAAATGTACCCAAAATGACTATAAGAAACAGAAAGGAAAACAGCCTTCGGATTGGGTAAGATTTTCAACCAAAAATGCATCATGTAATATTGCGCCAAGTATTTCCGAATGGTACCATTTGTATCAATTTTCACTTTTAGAAGCGTTTCGATTTCAGCAATCAATTCTTGGTTTTCAATTTTGAATTTCCGTAAAAACAGGCGACCATAAATTTCTTCAGAAAGTAAAAAAAGTGCTTTTGAAACTGCATATTTGGAAGCAATGTGTTTTTGTTTGAATTTGCTAAATAATTGTAATTCAATGATTAATGTTTTTGTATTCGGAATCGATTGGAAACCATCAAATAATTTATCAAAGTATTTACCTTCAATTTCAATACGTTCAACGCTATTCGTAAATGCCCAAATATCATACTTTCTAAACCAATTCCAGCAACCGTAAAACAGCGATAAAACTTGACGAAGAAGGACATTTCCAGACTTCTGTGCTAATGATTCCTCTCCAATAATAAACTTATAAAGCGACTTGCTTTTAAGCCAAGGGTAACTCTGAAATGTATTATTTTTATGTTTAACAAGTATTGATTCAACTGCCTTCGTTGTTTCAATTTCAGAAATTAATTCATTGATTTTCATCAGTCAATAAATTTATAGGTGAAATTAAAAAAGAGGTAAAAACTAAATCTAAAAGCGAGAAACCCCAGAAAATCCCATATTGAAAAATAGAGAAGAAGAGAATGGAAACAATAAAAATACTGTTTTTTCGACGCCACAAGTAAAGGAGAATAAATCCAAAAAACCCACTGAGAATTAAACCGTGTGTAGCGAGAAATTCAAGGTAAGAATTATGAGCGTGAACGAGTTTGAATTTTTTGTTTTCGTGATCAATTTCTTTAAAATACAACTTGTCAGAACCGTTTCCAAACCATAAATTTTGCTCAATAAATTGAAGGAAATTTGCCCAGATTAATGTTCTTCCTGAAGTATTGATTCCGTTTGTACTTCCAATTAATTTTTTGGTGAAATATAAGTTTGTATTTAACCCCGTTCCTTCAAGCATCCGTGGCTGGTGAATAGTTGAAGTAGTTTCTTGGATATCTGAGAAAGAATAAATCTTTTGTTCTGTAGCAATTTCCAAAGGTTGTTTCTCAGGATTTTTTTTGTTTAACTCGACCAAAAAACTATGTTTACTTAGCACCAAAAACAAAAGTATAAAAACAAGAAGTGGACTTACAAAATGCAAAGTGTTTAATGAAGTTTTACGTGATTTAAAGAATTTATGACAAGCCAAAAGCACCCACAAAAATAGGGTAACAATAAGAGGGGTTGAATAATTCAATTCGTTCAATGAAATTTTATGCGATTTATAGAATTTATAGCAAGCCAAAATCGCCCAGAAAAGTAGCGCAGTTAAGATTAAAGCGCGATTAAATGTTATTAGAATTCCAATACTAAAAATCAGTTGAGTGGAATAATATATAATTTTTTTAGTTGGAATAGTTTCAATGAGTAAAAGCGCCATTAATAATTTAAACGACAACACGGAAGAATTTATACTCATTCCAAAAACACGATGATCGTATAAAAAATCACTTGTGAAATCAATTGGAGGAACTGTAATTGGGAAGAAAGTTCTAACGTTAAAAATATATTCAGCAATTGCTATAATTGTTTCAAAAACAATCAAATATATTAAAAATGTGTATGTTTTAGTGGTAGAAATTAACTTAGCACAAAGTAATAGAATTGGAAATAATAAGAACGCACTATAATAATCCCTCAAACTCGTTATTGGATTTCCATTGAAGATTTTATTTATGTAAGCCAGAAAAACAAAAGAGCTAATTAATAGCAATGAATATTTGAGTCTTTTGGAGGTTTTAATTAATTGTAAATAGCTAGAAATCGTTTTAAATTCAAGAATGAAAATACTGATAGGAAGTAATAAATAGAAGTTTTCATTTGCAAAAAACAGGGTAGCAAGAAATAAAACACCTGCGTACCAAGCACTTTTGAAAGTAGCAAATGAACTTGAATTATTTAGATTTGAAAATGGCATTCATTGGGTTTGAAACATCAGATTTCTGGGCAATCCAAAGCAAATATAAGGCGATAATGGAACTTAATACTACTTGCGACCAAGTAACATACTGAAAAACTGTTTCTATTCCAGCTTCATTAGTGCCATATATTTTAGGTAAATACCAAAATCCAATCAATTGAAAAATGGAAAGTGTAATTCCGAGGACGAAAAAACTACGTTGACGATTGAGAACTAATGGCAAGGTAGAAAGAGGAGAGGTAATGAAATTTAATGCTAACCAAGGTGTCATTATTTCTGATAATCTACCTGAAAATCGCCAAGATTCTCCAAAAACAAAAGCAAACAATTCTTCTCCCCAAAAGAATATAATCCCAAATGGTACAACTGAAAGTAAAATCAAATTAATTAGCATTCTTTTAACCAAAGGAAATAAAGGCTTATATTGATTTTTATAAGCAGAAATTCGGTTGAAAAAAACTTGACCCATTGAAACACCAATTAGCATTACGGGTAGCCGAAGCATACGATACGAATGATCAAAAGACCCAAAAAGTTGTTCGCTGAAAATCGTACTTAAAAGAACTGCAATAATTAAATCTCTCATCGAATCTGAAAGGGCATGTGGTAAATTTGCCAATGGAAAATCTTTGTAAATCTGAGCTAATACAGCTGTTTTTTTTCGAGATAATGCAGATAGCTTTTCTTTAGATTGTGATAAATAATCAGGTATAAAGTAAAATGAAGCAGCAATTGAACTTATCACAAAAGAAATAATCAATCCCCATTTACCGGTATGAAAGAATCCTAAAATTACACGTGAACCGTTTAATACAAACGAATTTGTTATTTTAGAATAGGTCAATTTCTTAAAATGCTGATGTCGAATGGACCAATTGGTTCCAAGATTGAAAAAAAGTAACGCAAAACTTGTCGTACAGATGCAGATTATCCAGATAAGTCGTTCTAATTCAAAGTTATTCGATAAATAATAAAAGGATAAAAATGCAAAACTGATTGTTATGGTGATTAAAGCTATTCGGATACTCAATCGAAAAATCAAAAATGAATCGCTGTGTTTTTTTGGTAATGGAATGGCTAATTCATATCGAGCGGTTGCAATTGTTGTTATTAAAACTACAATCCGTTGAAATAATCCAAATTCTCCCATTTCACTTGGAGAGAAATAACGAGTAATCACAGGTGCCAATAAATAGCCAATAAATTGTGCTAAAATAGTCCCTGTCATTAGTACAGAAACAGATTTTAAAAAATCACTTTTTTTAGCGTTTTGAATCGTTTTTATGAAAGGCATCTGTTGCAAAGATAATAATTCAAAACAGCTTTGAATTATTTGATTTCAATCGCACAATCCTACTTATATTTGTTTCTCAAAAAATCAAACTATGAAAAATGTTGCTGTTATTGGAGCTGGAACGATGGGAAATGGAATTGCTCACGTATTTGCTCAATTTGGATATAAAGTAAATTTAATTGATGTTTCGCAAGCTTCATTAGATAAAGCGGTTGCGACAATTACTAAAAATTTAGATCGTCAAGTTGCAAAAGGTGCTTTAACTGAAGATGAAAAATCAGCGACTTTAGAGAATTTGACAACTTATACAGCTATTCCTGACGGTGTGAAAGGTGTTGATTTAGTAGTAGAAGCAGCAACTGAAAACATCGATTTAAAATTGAAAATCTTCAAAGATTTAGATGCAGCGACTGAACCTCACGTGATTTTGGCTACAAACACTTCTTCTATTTCAATTACTAAAATTGCTTCTGTGACGAATCGTCCGGATAAAGTAATTGGAATGCATTTTATGAATCCAGTTCCTGTGATGAAATTGGTTGAAATTATTCGTGGTTATTCGACTTCTGATGAGGTAACTAATTTGATAATGGAAACTTCTAAAAAATTAAATAAAGTTCCTACTGAAGTAAACGATTACCCAGGATTTATCGCAAATAGAATTTTAATGCCAATGATAAATGAAGCGATTTATTCGTTATATGAAGGTGTTGCTGGTGTTGAAGAAATCGATACAGTAATGAAATTGGGAATGGCACATCCAATGGGACCTTTACAATTAGCTGATTTTATTGGTTTAGATGTGTGTTTGGCAATTTTGCAAGTTCTTCACGATGGTTTTGGAAATCCAAAATATGCACCGTGTCCGCTTTTGGTGAATATGGTTACTGCTGGTAAAAAAGGAGTAAAATCGGGAGAAGGTTTCTATTCTTGGACACACGGAACGAAGGATTTAATCGTTGCTCCGAATTTTAAGAAATAAGCTTATTATACTATTTTTTCAAAGCGACTTCATCAAAATGGTGAGGTCGTTTTTGCTTTAGAAAAAATATTTTTCATTTAAATTCATTTTAGCACAATTATTCACACCAGCGGCAACGGTTTATACTCCTGAAGTTGAACTCACTAATCAGAACAAGAACAGTTCTTTTCATTTTGTTTGGGATAATTTCACTCAATCAACTCCCGCTTTACGAAAACATTATTTATTATTGATTGATAAAAAGGTGAAGTAGTTTTTTTTCGTTAGAAATCTTACCGGAAAAAGTAAATTGACGGTTGAAACCTTAAAATTGAGCAACTAACCAACAACAATCATTAGCGAATATTCTCGGCCTTGAATTTCTAGGTTTTAGCTACTGAACTGAAACTGTTAATTTTTAAAATTTCTGTAAGAACATTTTTTAAAAATTTCAGTTTCAGAAAGGAGTTAAAATTGTTCGCAACGAGTTATAATTATTTCTAGGATAAAGACTTGCGAACAAATAGAAATTCAGAGCCTTGACTTTTTTAGCTGCGCTGCTACTACGTGGTGCTTCTTTTTTTGTCAAGAAAAAAAGAAGGGTAAATTAAATATCAGTGAATCTTAGCTGTTATTTTTAAAAATGGGTTTTGAATCGTTTTATAACTGCGTTAGCTAATTAATAAATGATTCTTATTTGTTTTCATCCAATCATTTGTTACTTTTAACTAAAAAAATCAAGTGATGAAAAAACTAAAATATCTAAGTATTCTAGCCTTACCATTAACGGTTTTTGTAAGTTTCAATAGTTCAGGCGTGTTAACGTTTTTACCCGTTTTTGTTTTCTTTGGACTTGTTCCGCTTTTAGAAATGGCTTTTCAACCCGATGCTAAAAATTTGGATGAAAGAGAACGCGAATTGGCTACAAATGATAAATATTACGATTTTCTACTTTATTTGATGTTACCAATTCAATGGGGATTTTTATTTTATTTTTTCTTCACAATCTCAGAAACTACAGCGACCTTGGATTTGGCTGGAAAAATTGTTTCGATGGGAATTATGTGTGGTGTGATCGGCATTAACCTTGGTCACGAATTAGGACACCGTTTAAATAAAGTAGAACAGTTGATTGGTGAGGTTTTACTTTTAAGCTCTCTTGAAAATCACTTTTTACCGTATCACAATCGTGGACATCATCACAATGTCGGAACACCCAATGATCCAGCAACAGCCAGAAAAAATGAGTTGTTGTTTATCTTTTGGTTTCGTTCACAAATCGGAAGCTATTTTCAAGCTTGGCAAATTGAAAAGGAACGATTAAGCATTCAAAAATTATCTTTTTGGCATTATACGAATAGAATGATCATTTACACCTTGCTTCATATTGCTTTATTGTCAACTATTTTCTTCATTTTTGGTTTTAAGGTTTTAGTTGCTTTTGTTTTTGCAGCTGTTATTGGCATTTTGTTATTGGAAACAGTTAACTATATCGAACATTATGGTTTGGTCCGTCAACAAAAAGAAAACGGAACGTATGAACGTGTTAGACGTTGGCATTCTTGGAATTCTAATCATGTTTTAGGGAGAATTGTCCTTTTTGAATTGAGTCGCCATTCTGATCACCATTATAAAGCGGATAGACCCTATCAACTACTGGAGTCACACGAAGAATCCCCAACAATGCCTACCGGTTAT
>CAMDGP010000072.1 GCA_945897765.1 Chitinophaga pinensis | reverse complement strand
ACTCCAAGTGTTGGCTTCCGTTATGTTCCATTGTTGAACCCTTTAATTTCAGCAAATGTGGGCGCAAATCAATCTCTTGTCACTTACTCTCCCTTTGAACGAAGTATTTACAACGTTGGTAATTCGAACCAAGCGGCCTTTTTGAATTTCGGCATCAACAATACTTTCGAGTTGAAATATAAATCGGATAAAGATACGGTGACTGGTTTCAAAAAAACACGCTTAATCGACCAATTATCCATCAACGGAAACTACGATTTCATGAAAGACTCGATGAATTTATCAAACATCACACTTGCTTTAAGAATTAGTCCTGTCGATTGGTTGAACTTTGTTTCAAATGCAACCTTTAGTCCTTATGCATGGGATGAAGTAACTGGTAAAACCTTAGGGAAATATGCTTTAAGTCAATCTCAGAATTTGGGTCGTTTTTTGAACACTGGACTCACAACTGCTTTAACCATTGCGCCACCAAAAGACCGAAAGAAAATCCAAGAAACAGGTGAAAGATTAAACACCAACTGGAATAGCGATTTTAACTATTTTGCTTTGTATCCTGAACGTGCGATTTATTTCGATATTCCTTGGAAAATGTCGCTTTCCCACGTTTACACCATCAATGCCAATCAAAATATAACATCTACTTCCCCAAAAATCTACAATCAAGTTCAAACATTGGTTTTGAATGGCGATATGAGTTTTACAAAACGTTGGAATATCTCTGGTAATTTAAACTTGAATTTACAAGAATTTGAAGTGACTAACCTCTATTTCTCTTTAAATCGCAACATGCATTGTTGGGCGCTTTCGTTCTTTTGGACACCAATCGGAGGCAATAAAAGTTTCTTATTTAGCATTCGCAATACTTCTTCTGTTTTCAAAGATGCGAAGATTGAAATCCGCAAACCACCTGCGTTTTTGTAGGAATTTTACTGGTAAACTTATTTTGATTCTAGAATTGAATTTATTGCTGCTACCATTTTGCGGCCTTGCCTAGTTTTTTGCTATGTCAAGTTAAACATTTGAGCGTTAACACGCAAAAAATTAGGCAAGACCGCTGTTATAGGTTGGTCGTTGCACACAGTTTTTCTGTCGGTGTCCGCCGTTATTGTCCAGAAGTCGAGGAAGATAGGTGAATTGATTAAAACGCTTGTTTTTGTGTCAAATTATTGTTTACATTTGTGATATCAATATGATATCATTTAAATATTACTCACTATGAAAACAGAAAAAATTATTACACCATTAAATGGCTATTTGGTTGTTGTCGCGCTATTAGTATTAACAGCATTAATGCTTTATGGCTTTATCTCTAACAATATGATGTTGGGAGTCGGATCATTTCTAATATTTATCCTTTTAACAAAAGGCTTTATTGTAGTAAGTCCGAACAGCTCAAAAATTTTATTGCTTTTTGGAGACTATAAGGGTAGTGTCAAAGAAAGCGGCTTCTTTTGGATTAATCCGCTTTATAATAGAACAAGTTTGTCTTTACGCGCAAGAAACTTTGAAAGCGAAAAAATTAAGGTTAATGATAAAATGGGAAACCCAATTATGATTAGCGTTATATTAGTTTGGAAAGTTAAAGACTCATTTAAGGCAACATTTGAAGTAGATAATTACGAAAACTTTATAAAAATTCAAACGGATTCAGCGGTTAGAAAGCTTGCAGGTTCTTTTCCGTATGACCATTTTGAAGATGAAAGAGCGACAGTAACGTTAAGTACTAATTTTGATGATGTAAATAAGGCTCTTGAGCGTGAAGTCACAGAGCGTTTGGAAATTGCCGGAATAGAAGTAGTCGAGTCAAGAATAGGATATTTAGCATATGCTCCTGAAATTGCTCATTCGATGTTAAGAAGACAACAAGCGTCTGCCGTTGTCGCTGCTCGTCATAAAATTGTTGAAGGTGCTGTCGGCATGGTAGAAAGTGCTTTAAAGCTTTTAGCAGATAAAGAAATTATTGAGTTTGATGAAGATAGAAAAGCGGCAATGGTCAGCAACTTGATGGTTGTCCTTTGTGGTGATAGTGAAACGAAACCTGTAATAAATACGGGAACTTTAAATCAATAAAGGATGTCCGAAAAAAAGTCATTTGCATTAAGAATAGATTCAGAAACAATGAAAGCCATTGAAAAATGGGCTGCTGATGAATTCCGTAGTGTCAATGGTCAAATTGAATGGATGCTTAATAATAGTCTTAAAGAAGCGAAAAGAATTAAAGTAAAAACTGTCCAAAAAAAATAGTGTCTGAATGTTATACGAAAGAAAAAGACTTTGTCTTACGGAATTTTCGTCAGAGGAAAGTCCGTCCAACGGTTTACCTGTAACTAATCGGTACTTTACAAAATTCACTTCTCAAACTCGCCTTGTGGATTCATTTTCATAAGGCTTTTTTGTGTTTGATACTAAGGTTTAGTATTCACCTCCACAATTTAATTTACCTTTACTTCATGAAACCTGATGTTCATTTGTTACACACAGAATTGACCTTTAAAACGAGTCGCAGTGGCGGCAGTGGTGGACAAAACGTTAACAAAGTTTCTACAAAAGTTTTGCTGGAATTTGATGTAATGAATTCAAAAGTTCTGGATGAAATTCAACGTGATATCATTCAAGAAAAATTAGCGAACAAAATCAATTCTGAAGGTATTCTTCAAGTCGTTTCACAAACTGAGCGAACACAACTCAAAAACAAGAAAATTGCTTTAGAAAAGTTTAACTTATTGATTACGAATTGTTTTTTAGTAAGAAAAGAACGCAAAGCAACAAAAGTTCCAAAAGCGGTTAAAGAAAAACGTTTGAATGATAAACGCATCAAGTCTGAACTTAAAAAATGGCGCCAAGGTAGAGAATGAGAGATAAATCATGATATTCGTAATTTCAAAGCACCAATAAAAAAGAATATAAAAACAAGGGTGTAAACTTTAAATCTAGAATATTTTTGACGCACTTTTTTGAATTGGTATCGTTTTGCATACGTCTACAAAATGATGGGAAACCTTATCGCATATGTTATTAAAACTATCTTTTACTTTGTTGGTTGAGCATAGAAAATGTTAAAAATGAACCGTTATCCAATCATTTGAAAATAATTCTTTAACAAAAGCGTTTAGCTTTTATCTTTGTGTTTAATGAAACAGCTTTCTGTCCTATTTTTTCTTTTATTGTCTTTTTATTCGTTTGGTCAAAATGTACGTGTGGTTGGTTTATGTACTGGAAAAAATGGAAAAGCACTTGAAAATGTTTTAATCGTAACTAAAACTAATCCAGTTCAAAGTACATTAAGTGATTCTATCGGGCGATATGCTTTTGATTTAACTTTCGGAGACACTGTTGATTTTATCTATTCTATAAATGGACTGCGAGAAACCAAAACAATCGTCATTAATAAAGCGGTTAGTATTGAATTACCGATTGTTAGCTTCCCAATTTTATTACAAAATGAAGTTACGATTTCCCAAAGTAAAATAGATCCGTTCTCTTTGGAAAAAATGCCAACCGTTGATGCGCAAAAAATCACTGGAAGTGTAGAGCGAACATTAGCATTAACTACAGCTGCTACTTCCAACAACGAGTTGACAACCAATTACAACGTTCGAGGTGGAAATTACGATGAAAACTTAGTCTATGTCAATGGGTTTTTAGTTTTTCGTCCTTTCTTAACGCGAAGTGGTCAACAGGAAGGAATGAGTTTTATTCATTCAGCTTTAGTGGAGGATGTACGATTTTCTGCTGGTGGTTTTGATTCGCAATATGGAGACCGTTTAAGCTCTGTTTTAGATATTACCTACAAAACGCCACAAAAATTCAATGTTTCTGGAATGGCTTCTTTATTAGGTGTAGAAGCGCATGTGGAGCAAGAAGTGAATCACCGATTTAATTACTTGGTGGGAGCTCGCTATCGATCGAATGGATATTTTTTAAATTCATTGCCTACAAAAGGAGCTTACAATCCAGTTTTTGCAGATGCTCAAATTTTGACAAATTACAACCTCAGCGAAAATTTGGTACTGTCTTTCCTTGGTCATTATTCTTCTAATAATTTTAGATTCAGTCCACAGACTTCTGAGACCGATTTTGGAACGGCGAATGAAGCTTATTCCTTTCGAATTTACTTTGATGGTTCTGAAGAAACGCGCTTTCAAACAATGATGGGAGGTTTGTCTTTAAAATATCAAGCTTCAAAAGATACGAAATTGGATTTTTATGTTTCCGCTTTCAATACCGATGAACGTGAATATTTTGACATTCAAGGACAATATTATATCAATGAATTAGAAACAGATCCATCGAAGGAAGAATATGGGGATTCTATTGCTGTTTTGGGAATCGGTACCTTTCTAAATCATGCTAGAAATCGGTTAAATGCAACGATTTTGAGTGTTTATCACAATGGAGAAAACAATTTCTTTTCAGGTTTTACAAACGATGATAGAACAAAATTTAAAAGTTCCCTTATCAAATGGGGTGTTCAACTTCAAAAAGATCAATTTGCAGACGTATTAAGCGAATGGAAAATGATTGATTCAGCTGGGTATAGTTTGCCCCAAACAGTGAATAATGAAGTGGAATTATTTGAAACAATCAAAGGTGAATTGGCAATTAATTCTTACCGAGCTTCAGGTTTTTTACAACTCAATAAAAGTTGGTCACGCACAAAGAAAAATCTTCTTGTAAATATTGACCAAAAAATAAAAGTTGATGATAAAAAAATCAAAAAGAACTTTGAGGAAATAATTCGAGAATCGAGTGATAAAATTGCTTTATCTATCGGTTTAAGAAGTGGATATACCGCTGTAAACAATGAGTTTTATGTGACACCACGACTTTCAATTAGTTATTTCCCACGACTATACATGGTTAGAAATGAACGAATTGCCCGAAGAAATCTATCCTATCGTTTCTCAACTGGACTTTATTATCAACCTCCATTTTACAGAGAATTTAGAACTTTTGATGGTCAACTTAACACTAATGTAAAAGCTCAAAAATCATTTCATGCGGTTTTTGGCACGAACTTCTTCTTCAATATGTGGAATCGAAAACAACCCTTCAAGTTTACAGGAGAAGTTTTTTACAAGTATTTGTGGGATGTAAATCCGTATGAAATTGAAAATGTGCGCACTAGATATTATGCCGAAAACAATGCTGTTGCTTATGCTTATGGAATTGATGCGAACATTCACGGAGAATTCGTCGAAGGAATAGAATCGTTTTTCAAATTCGGTATTTTATCCACCAAGGAAGATATTATTGGAGATTCTTATAAAGAATTTTACAATGCCGCTGGCGAACGAATTATTTTTGGTTTTAGTGAAGACCAAGAAGTTGTGGACAGCGCAACGATTTATCCAGGCTACATTCCACGTCCAACTGACCAATTATTTACGTTTGGTGCATTGGTTCAAGATCAAATGCCAGGTTTGGAAAATTTTACGGTTCAAATGGGAATGCAATTTGGTTCACGTTTGCCTTATGGTCCACCTGATTACACGCGCTACAAGGACACATTACGTATTAAATCGTATTTCCGAGTTGATTTAGGAATGTCTTATAACTTGATTGACACCAAAAAAGAGAAAAAGACTTTTTGGAATAAGAATTTCTCAGAAGCTGTTATCTCGCTAGAAATATTTAATCTTCTAGGAATCAATAATGTTCTTTCTAAGCAATGGATTCAAGATGTCGAAGGAAAATACTATTCAATTCCAAATTATTTAACTTCAAGAAGATTCAATTTGAAGTTGATTGTTAGACTTTAACTTTTAATTTAGCATATTGATATTTTAAAATGGATTTATAAATTCAAGAATGTGTTATGGTATTGATTTTACTCGTTTAACAACAACATAAAAAAGTTGCATACGAAATAACTATCACAAATTAAAACATAACACTCTTCGTTTTTAACCTCCTATTTATAAAAAACTGAAAAAATGACACGATTGGAAATACTAAAAACATACAAAATATACATCGGCGGACAATTTCCGAGAACGGAATCTGGAAGATACTATACGCCTTTAGATGCGAAAGGAAAAGCATTAGCAAATGTTTGTTTGTCTTCGAAGAAAGATGTGCGCAATGCAGTTGTTGCAGCTCGAAAAGCGGCAGGCTCTTGGGCGGAACGTTCCGCTTTCAACAGAGGTCAAATTTTGTATCGCATCGCTGAAATGTTGGAAGGAAGACACGCTCAATTTGTGGAAGAATTAGTGAAACAAGGACTCTCAAAAGTAAATGCGACAAAAGAAGTTAATCTAAGCATCGACCGAATCGTTTATTACGCTGGTTGGTGTGACAAATACAACGCAATTTTGAGTTCGGTAAATCCAGTTGCGTCTTCGCATTTCAATTTTTCGAGTTGTGAACCAATGGGAGTTGTGGGAGTTATCGCCGAACAATCAACGAGTTTAATCGGTTTAGTTTCGTTGGTTTTACCTGCCATTTGTGGAGGAAATACAGTAGTTGTACTAGCATCCGAAAATTTACCTTTGTGCGCTGTGACTTTTGCTGAAGTCTTGAATTCTTCTGATTTACCGGGAGGAGTAGTGAATATTTTAACTGGTTCGCCAACAGAAATGGCACCAACTTTAGCAAGCCATAAAGACGTAAATGCATTGCTGGTTTCACATTTGGAAGACAATTTCAAAAAAGAACTTTCAATTCTAGCGGTGGATAATTTGAAACGTAAATTCGATTATACCCCTGATTGGAATTCAGAAAAATCACAGGCTCTTCATTACATTTCTGACTTACAAGAGATTAAAACAACTTGGCATCCGATTGAAAATGTAGGTGGTGCAACGAGTTCGTACTAAAATCATGTAACTTATTGTTTCTTAACTATTCAATTTTAAGAGATAACTTGCATACCAATGGAATTGAAAACAAAACCTCAGCAATTCTGTTAAATACGTTATGAGTAATAAAGCACTTTTTTGGCACCGACGTGATTTAAGAATCGAAGACAATGCAGGACTTCACAAAGCATTGAAATCAGGGGGGAAAGTTCAATCTATTTTTATTTTCGATAAAAATATTTTGGAGAAACTCCCTAAAAATGACCAGCGCGTTTTATTCATTCATCAGGAAATTGCCAGGCTAAAAAGCGAATATCAACTTTTTGGTTCCGACTTAAAAGTATTTTATGGTGCGCCTTTAGAAATCATTCCTCGCTTGGTAGAAGAACATGAAATTACATCCGTTTTTACCAATCGTGACTACGAACCTTATGCGTTGGAAAGAGATTCGTTGTTATTTGAAAAACTGGAAGCTCTAAATTGCGATTTCATTGGTGCAAAAGACCACGTGATTTTTGAAAAGAATGAAGTTTTGAAAGACGATGGGTTGCCTTACACGATTTTTACACCTTACTCTCGCAAATGGAAAGCGAAACTAAACGAAAATTACCTTTCCGCCTACCCTACTCTTGAATACATCGAAAATCTTCAACATAGTGCTTTGCAAGAATTGATTCCTATGCTAGAAATGGGCTTTGAATCGACTCAATTATTTCCTTTTCCTGAACGTTTGCCAGACAAAAAAATTATTACCAATTATTCGCAACAACGTGATATTCCATCGGTTCGAGGCACTTCAAAATTGAGTGTTCATTTACGGTTTGGAACGATTAGCATTCGCCAGTTAGCACAACAAGCGGTGAACTTAAATGAGTCTTACTTGAATGAATTAATTTGGCGCGACTTTTATCAAATGATACTTTTTCAATTTCCACATTCGGTCAAAAATTCATTTAAAAAGCAATATGACAAAATTATTTGGGAAAAAGATGAAACCAATTTCAAAGCTTGGTGTGAAGGAAAAACGGGTTATCCATTAGTGGATGCTGGAATGCGTGAATTGAATCAAACTGGTTTTATGCATAATCGTGTGCGAATGGTGGTTGCAAGTTTTCTGACCAAGCATTTGCTAATAGACTGGCGCTTGGGTGAAACGTATTTTGCTGAAAAATTAATGGATTTTGAATTGGCAAGTAATATCGGTGGATGGCAATGGGCGGCTAGTTCTGGTTGTGATGCTGCTCCTTATTTCCGTGTTTTCAATCCAAGTTTGCAACAAGAAAAATTCGACAAACAACTTACCTATATAAAAAAATGGGTTCCTGAATTTGGGACAAACTCCTATCCTACTCCAATTGTAGAACACAAATTTGCAAGGGAACGTATACTCGATAGATTTAAACAAGCATTAAACGAAAATTAAAAATGATACAAATCGGCGATAAATGTCCAGACTTTCAACTTCCGGACGCAACAGGGAAAATGATTCGAATTTCAGATTTCATTGGAAATAAAAAGTTAGTAATTTACTTCTACCCGAAGGATGACACTCCAGGTTGCACCAAAGAAGCTTGCTCGTTTAGAGATAGTTATGAAGATTTTAAAGACTACGATTGCGAAGTAATTGGTATTTCTTCCGATGATGAACAAAAACACGCTGCTTTTGCTTCAAGACATCAACTTCCTTTTATTTTATTGGCCGATACCGACAAAAAAGTTCGTAAATCATTTGGTGTTCCAGGAAATCTTTTCGGTTTGATTCCAGGTCGCGTAACGTATATCATCGGAATTGATGGAATTGTAAAAGGAATTTATAACTCACAAACAAATCCATTGGGTCATATTGAAAAAGCGCTGGAGTTGGTGAAAGGTTTGTAAAAATCCTTCATTTAGTATACCCATGTTTCATCCTAATTCAATGGTTTTCCAAACCCCACTAAAACAAAAAACTACCACGAGTTGAGTTGATTCTAAAATAATTTTGAAATGATTTATGTCACAAAAACAGAATCGAAAACTTTACCCAGCTGTCTAGTTATTCTATTCCAAAAACTTAACTCCTTTAGCTGATAAAAGTGATTTCATCTGTGAAATCGCCACTTGATTGAGTTGCAAAATACGTTCTTCGGATGTGAAATTCTGCTGAATGAGCAATGCATTTATACTTTCCATGTTGCTCAAAACTACCAACTGTTCTAATGAATCTTGGTCGCGGACATTTCCTTCCAAATTGGGGTTTTGATTTTTCCATTCTTGTGCTGTGATTCCAAAAAGTGCAACGTTCAATAAATCAGCTTCGTTTGCGTAAATGATTTTGGCTTGCACTTTTGTTAAGAAGTTTGGTATTAGGTTTTCTTTGATCGCGTCTGTGTGAATAAGGTAATTTATTTTGGAAATCGCTCGCTGCACCGACCACTGGAGATTGTGTTGGTTTGATTCTGCTTCCTTGAGTCGTTTAAACTCTTTGATTAAATAAACTTTAAATTCTGCACTTAT
>CAMDGP010000071.1 GCA_945897765.1 Chitinophaga pinensis | reverse complement strand
TAATGAAAGGATTTCATTCAATTTCAATCGAAAATTAAGATTGAAATTATATCAATGAGATTATAAAAAGTCGAATATGAATTATAAGATTTTAAGCTGTGATAATTTTCATTGAGTTATATGTATTGCAATAGAAGAGTTCCTGAACATCAACTTATTCTACCACTCAAAAGCCTTATCACTCATCCAATCACCTTGAACGCGTAACGTTTGTTCAATAACATCGCGAACACATCCTTTACCACCATTAACTGGTGATTGATAATCAACAACGGCTTTTATATCGATAACTGCATCTTGTGGACATGAAGAAACGCCAACTAAATTTAAAATTGGCAAATCAGGAATATCGTCGCCCATATACAATACTTCTTCGTTTCTGAACTCGTATTTTGCCTGTAGTTCATGATATTTACTCAATTTATCATGCGTTGCTAAATGCACTTCTGTTACACCTAAACCTAAAAGTCTTTCTTTTACTTCAGTTGAATGACCGCCAGTTACAATAAAAATTTTATAATCCATTTTAGAAGCATATTGAAGTGCGTAGCCATCTTTTGCATTCAATGCTCTCACAACTTCATCTTTCATTAAATAAACTAATCCATCTGTTAAAACGCCATCAACATCAAACATGAAAACTTTAATTGCGTTTAGTTTTTCTTTATAACTTTTCATTTCTTAACATAAGTTTCAGAGATGCTTTTGGAAAGCAACTCATAAATTTCTTTTTTTCTTCCGCTCAATAATTTAAGGTGTTTTTCAATTATTTCTTGATCATTTCGTTTCGCTGGACCTGTTTGTGCATCAAAGGGAGACAGTGATTTTAACTTTTCGATTGTTTCAGTCATTAGTGGTTCGAATAAGGTCCAATCCAAATCGTTTTTTTCTACTTCATCTTTTGCTAAATAAACCATGTGATTGACGAAATTGTTCACAAAAACAGCGCTTAAATGAATCTTTTTTCTAGTTTCTGAATCACAATAACGTGCATCGAATCCCGCATTTTCACAAAACGAATAAAGAAAGTTATCCAAAAAGAAACTAGTTGATTCTAATAAAATTGGAACTTGGTCTATATTAACTTGTCGTCCCTCAGTAAATGTTTGCAGTGGATAAAAAACAGCCCTATTTTGCGTTGCGTTTAAATCATTTAGAAAAACACTTCCTGCCGTGAAAGCTACTAATTGCGACTCTGGAAATTTTGAAACAACTTCAATTACAAATTTATCCGCAACTGCAACTATTACTAAATCAGCTTGTAAATCGTTTATTGTATCAAAAAAAGGCGCATCGACTGTTAGTGCGAGCGCCTTTCCTGTAATTTTATTTCTACTGGAAATCCCAGTAATCTTTATGTTTGCTTTATAAAAAATACTTGCTAGTCCATTTGCGACTTTACCTGAACCTACAAAGGCCACATTTTTTATTTCACTTCCTGCACGAATCATTTGCCATGACATTGCTTGTATTTCTTACCACTTCCGCAAGGACACAAATCATTTCTACCAACTTTAGGTTCAGCAATTACAGGTTGACGTTTTTCTTCTTGAGGAAAAGAATTTTCTATTGCTTGTTGATATCCTTGTCTACCTTGAAATTGTGGCGGAGTTGTCGAACTTGTATTTCCGTTATTAATTTGAGCTTTCTCGTAATTACTTTGTTTCGCTTCTTGATTCGTGCTTTGTAGTTGTTGTTCAATCGGCATATTCAAATTCATCAACATTTCTACCGAACCTTCATTCAAGCGATTCATCATCGAACGGAACATTTCATACGACTCTAATTTGTAAACAACCAACGGGTCTTTTTGCTCGTAGGTTGCATTGTTAACAGCAGATCGCAATTCGTCCATTTCACGCAAATGTTCTTTCCATTCATCGTCGATTTTAGCTAAGATGATATTCTTCTCAAATGATTTAGAAATTGCTTTACCATCTGATTCGTATGCTTCTTTTAAGTTAACTAATAACTCCATCTCGCGTCTGCCATCTGTTAATGGGAAAACAATATTCTTGAAGCGATCAGACATTGTCTCGTAAACATTTTTGATTTGTGGCATAGCTAATTGCGCAATTTTCCCACATTTACGATCGTATTGTTCGCGCATTGAAGCATAAATTTTATCTACCAAATCATCTTTAGATAAAGTTCCATACGCATTTGCATCAAATGGAGAATCAATGCCAATAACACGTATCAGTTCTATTTCAAATTCTTCAAATGGTAAGTTTCCATATTGTTTAATTGTTGTGTCGCACAATTCGAAGAACATATTATCCACATCAATATCCAAGCGATCACCAAATAATGCATTCTTTCTTTTTTTATAGATTGCTTTTCGTTGCGCATTCATTACATCATCGTATTCCAATAAACGTTTACGAACACCAAAGTTGTTTTCTTCCACTTTTTTCTGCGCACGTTCAATAGATTTAGATACCATTCCAGCAGTTATTACTTCGCCTTCTTTCAATCCCATTCTATCCATTAATTTAGCAATACGCTCAGAACCGAATTTACGCATCAAATCATCTTCCAAAGAAACAAAGAAACGAGAAGAACCCGGATCTCCTTGACGACCAGAACGACCTCTCAATTGTCTGTCCACACGTCTTGAATCATGACGTTCCGTTCCGATAATTGCCAAACCTCCAGCTTCTTTTACATTTGGACCTAACTTGATGTCGGTTCCACGCCCAGCCATATTCGTTGCGATTGTAACTGCACCTGCTAAACCAGCATTTGCCACAATTTCCGCTTCTTTTTGGTGATATTTCGCATTTAATACTTGATGTTCGATTTTTTTCATCGACAACATTCTGCTCAATAATTCTGAAATCTCAAC
This sequence comes from Chitinophaga pinensis, assembly GCA_945897765.1. Taxonomy (GTDB): domain Bacteria; phylum Bacteroidota; class Bacteroidia; order Flavobacteriales_D; family Crocinitomicaceae; genus UBA952. The sequence continues at coordinate 6,680 of CAMDGP010000071.1, read as the reverse complement.
TGTTGTTGTACCTACCAAAACTGGACGTCCAGCGGCAACTAAAGCTTCAATTTCTTGAATTACAGCATTGTATTTTTCACGACCTGTTTTAAAAACAAAATCGTCTTGGTCTTTTCTTGAAACAGCTCTATTCGTTGGAACTACAACCACATCCAATTTATAAATGTCCCAGAATTCTTTTGCTTCTGTTTCTGCCGTTCCCGTCATACCTGCTAATTTGTGGTACATACGGAAATAATTTTGAAGCGTAACAGTTGCATACGTTTGAGTTGCTGCCTCAACTTGTACGTTTTCTTTAGCTTCAATCGCTTGATGTAAACCATCTGAATAACGTCTTCCGTCCAAAATACGACCTGTGGATTCATCAACGATTTTCACTTTATTATCCAGGATTACATATTCAACTTCTTTTTCAAAAAGAGTGTATGCTTTCAATAATTGGTTAATCGAGTGAATTCGTTCAGATTTAATCGAATAATCGCGAACTAGAATATCTTTTTTCGCTAAAAATTCTTCTTTCGGTAAGTTTAACTTTTGAAGATTAGCAATTTCAGCACCAATGTCAGGCATGATATAAAAATCTCTATCACCTGCACCTGAAACTAAATCAATTCCTTTGTTTGTTAACTCAATTGTATTGTTTTTTTCATCAATTACAAAGAACAATTCCACATCGATTTTTTTCATGTGTTTTCCTTGCTCTTGCATGTAGTAATTCTCCGTTTTCTGCAAGTGAACGCGAATACCAGGCTCCGATAAAAACTTGATTAAGGTTCTGTTTTTTGGTAAACCACGGTGTGCGCGTAACAAAGCGATTCCCCCTTCTTCCAACATACGTTTTGCTTCGTTTTTATCTTCAGGTGGCGTATTGATAACCGTCAATAATTTTTTAGCTTCATTCAAACATTGTTGAACATATTGTTTTTGAGCATCCACCACACGTTCGATACGTGGTTTTAATTCGTGGAATTCGTGTTCGTCTCCTTTTGGCGTTGGACCAGAAATAATCAAAGGCGTTCTTGCGTCATCAATTAAAACTGAATCGACCTCATCAACAATAGCAAAATGGTGTTTACGTTGAACCAAATCGTCAACGTGTCCTGCCATGTTATCGCGTAGGTAATCGAAACCAAATTCATTATTTGTTCCAAAAGTAATGTCTGCTAAATAAGCTGTTCGACGTTCTGGAGAATTTGGTCGGTGTTTGTCGATACAATCTACAGATAAACCATGGAATTGATACAAAGGTCCCATCCACTCAGAGTCACGTTTTGCCAAGTAATCATTGACAGTAACGATGTGAACCCCTTTTCCAGCAAGTGCATTTAAGTAAACAGGTAAAGTTGCAACAAGCGTTTTACCTTCACCCGTTTGCATTTCAGCGATATTTCCTTTGTGAAGAACAGCACCTCCCATCAACTGAACATCATAATGAATCATGTTCCAGTTGATTTTCGTTCCAGCAGCGGTCCAATCACTGTGCCAAATTGCTTTATCGTTTTCGATGCTGATTCCGTCTTTTTTGATGGATAAATCACGATCGAAATCTTCAGCTATAACTTCTAATTTTTTATTCGTTGACCAGCGGGAAGCAGTTTCTTTTACAACGGCAAAAGCTTCAGGAAGAATAGCAGCCAAAGTTGTTTCTATTTGCTCGACGATTGTTTTTTCGAGTTTATCGATTTTGTCAAACAAATTCTCTTTCTCTTCGATAGGCGTGTTTACGTCTTCTGCTTTAGCTCTTAAACTACTTAATTCATCTTCAAGTGTTTCTTTCTCAGCTCGAATTCTAGCTTGAAATTCTCGAGTTTTATCTCTTAAATCTTGGTCAGAAAATGATTTAACTTTCTCTAATTCAACCAATGTTTGTTCAGCATACGGCCAATATAATTTTTTGTCTTTTGCGTTTTTATCGCCAAAAATCTTTTTTAATAAGTCACCAATCATGTAATTGTAAATTTTGCAAGATCCAAAGATAAACAATTAAGTAGTAGTAGGACTTAGTAATAGTTAGAGACTTGTTAATTTTTTGCAATAGAGTAATGAATGGAGAGTAATTAAGTTCATTTAATTCATTAATTCCAATTCCATTTTATTTTGAAAATAACCGATTCACCCACCTTTCAACATCCTATGTTTATTAATACTTAAAAAAGATAGTTTCAAACAATCGAATCGAATTATCTTTGTGCCATGCATGAAATGATTTTAGTTTTAGATTTCGGTTCTCAATATACACAATTGATTGCCAGAAGAATACGTGAACAAAACGTATATTGTGAAATCCACCCTTGGAACAAAATCCCTGAGTTAACACCCAATATTAAAGGTGTAATTCTGTCAGGAAGTCCATTTTCGGTGAGAGATGAAGCTTCACCACGTCCAGATTTATCAGCTATTAAAGGAAAAATACCTTTGCTGGGAATTTGTTTTGGTGCTCAATATTTAGCACATCATTTCGGCGGAGAAGTGTTGCCTTCCAATTCGCGTGAATACGGTAGAGCACATTTGACTTTCGTGGACGAAAACAATATATTAACTGATGGAATGACTTTTGGTTCGCAAGTTTGGATGTCGCATGGAGATTCGATTAAAAAGATTCCAAGTAACTATAAAATTATTGCAAGTACGCACGATGTGGAAGTGGCTGGGTATGAAATTCAAGGAGAAACCACCTTCGGAATTCAATTCCATCCAGAAGTTTACCATTCAACTGAAGGCGCTACTTTATTGAGAAATTTCGTTCGTACCATTTGTGGCTGTAAAGGCGATTGGACCCCTGATTCATTTGTAGAAGAAACAACTAAAAAGTTACAAGCGCAATTAGGCGATGACAAAGTGATTTTAGGTTTGTCAGGCGGAGTTGATTCATCGGTTGCAGCTGTATTGTTACATAAAGCAATCGGTTCAAATTTGCATTGTATTTTCGTTGATAACGGCTTATTGCGTAAAAATGAATTCAGTTCTGTTTTGGAATCTTACCAAGGAATGGGATTGAATGTAAAAGGTGTGAACGCATCCGATAAATTCTATGAAGCCTTGAAAGGATTAACTGATCCTGAATTGAAAAGAAAAGCAATCGGCAAAGTGTTTGTGGACGTTTTTAACGAAGAATCGAAAAAAGTGGAAGGTGCAAAATGGCTCGGTCAAGGAACGATTTATCCAGATGTGATTGAGTCAGTTTCGGCAACAGGTGGACCTTCACAAACAATTAAATCGCATCACAATGTAGGTGGTTTACCTGACTATATGAAATTACAAGTCGTGGAGCCTTTGCGTTTATTGTTCAAAGATGAAGTGCGAAGAATCGGACGTTCATTAGAAATCGATCAACGCATTTTAGGAAGACATCCTTTTCCAGGTCCAGGATTAGGAATTCGTGTCTTGGGAGAGGTAACAGCAGAAAAGGTACGCATTTTGCAAGAAGTTGATGCAATTTTTATTGATGGTTTGAAAGAAGATAATTTATATAACGACGTTTGGCAAGCTGGAGCGATTTTCCTTCCGGTTCAATCTGTTGGTGTAATGGGTGATGAGCGAACGTATGAAAATGCGGTTGCATTGCGTGCTGTTTCCTCAACTGATGGAATGACTGCTGATTGGTGTCATTTACCGTATGAATTTTTAGCAAAAATCTCGAATCGCATTATCAATCAAGTTCGTGGCATTAATCGTGTTACGTACGACATTAGCTCTAAACCACCTGCAACTATTGAATGGGAATAATGAAAATTAAATACGTTTTTTTCTTCTTTTTCTTACTGAGTTTACAACAATTTACTGCACAGAAATATGCACTAATTACTCAGAAAGAGGGTAAGAAATACTACAATCATACTGTTTTGGAAGGTAACAGTATTTTTGGTTTACAGCAAATGTACAATTGTCCAGTTGAAGATATTTTGGAGGCAAATCCGGGAATTGAGCGCGGTCTGAACGATGGTCAGTTAGTTTTAATTCCAGCGGAAGAAAAGATAATTCTTCATTCTGTTCAAAAGCAAGAAACACTATTCGCTATTTCTAAAATGTATGCCGTACCAGTGGATTCAATTATTGCTAAAAATCCTGGTTGTGAAAAGGGTTTGAAAGTTGGGCAACGCTTGAAATTAGAGAATGCTGTCCCTCGTATTCAGGTGGATTTATTGAGTGTAAGTGTTGAAGAAAATACACGCGAAGTTCCAAAACCAAGCGAAGAAGTGAAATCAAAATTTATCATTTCGTTTAAAGATTCCATCATCAGCCACGTGGTTTTGCCAACTGAAACGATTTATACCATTTCCAAACGTTTTATGATTCCTGTTGAAACATTGAGAAGTGTCAATAATTTAAATTCCAACAAAGTACAAACGGGACAAAGTATAAAAATCCCACTTAAAAAAGAGAAAATTGAAGCTGTAAAAATACGTGAGGTTCCAGTTAAAATCCGCACTTCAAATGACTCTTTGTTAGTATTTGAGAAAAAAGAAACGTACACTATTGCTTTGTTTTTACCTTTTAATTTAGATTCAACTGCATCTTTCAATAAATCCATTGTCAACGCTGCTTTTGATTATTATATGGGTGCAAGCTTAGCTATTGATTCACTTCGAAAAATGGGTTTCAGCGCTAAGTTCTATGTGTATGATTATCAAGCGAAAAATGAAACAATTCAACAACAACTAGCAAAACCAGAATTTGAAACGATGGATTTGATTTTTGCGCCTCTTCAAGTTACGGAAGCAGAAATCGTTGCAGATTGGGGAAGAAAAAATAAAGTAAGAGTGGTTTTAAGCGTGAATATGCCTCCAAAATTACTCGAGTCAAATCGCTATGTTTACGCATTGAATCCTGATAATGAAATTTTGATTCGGAATTTAGCGTATCATATTTATAAAAAACACGACAACCAACAAATCGTTTTAATCAAAGGAACGAAACCCGATGAAGATTGGATGAATCAGGTTTTTATGAATTATTTTAATGAATTTCCAGCGAAAAATTCACGTCCACGAGTGATTGAAGCAGATTGGACAAACTTTAAAAATTTCGAAAGTTTAAGTGCACAAACAATGTTCGTTTTCTTGTCAACAGACAAAGATAAAGTATTGAAATTACTCGATAAATATAAAGAAAATCAAACAGTTAGTGTTTTTGGATTAAAAGATTGGGTTGATTGGAAGGAAGTGAATGGTACAATCATGAATAAATACGAATTTACGTATGCTTCGCCAACTCATTTCGATTTACGCGATCCACAAGTGATGACTTTCCATAAGCTTTACAGACGTTCCTACAATGCCGATTTAACCAAAACAGCTTGTCAAGGTTACGATGCAGTATTAAATGTTTGTTCAGCATTCTTCCTTGATAGAGAAATGAAAAAAGGATTAATCAATTCGTACCAATTAAACCAAATTGGAAAAGGAAATGGAATTCAAAATGAAGGAGGTTTCGTTTTGAAATTCCAAGATTTTGAACCAAAAGTTGACAACCAATGACTAGTGAGCATATAAAATCGGAGTTTAGAAATTTGCAATTGCACATTTGTGAAGCGCTAGAGAAAATCGACGGTTTAGCTCTTTTTCAAGAAGACTCTTGGACGAGAGAAGAGGGTGGAGGTGGCTTCACTCGAACCATTTTAAATGGAAACATTTTAGAAAAAGGTGGTGTTGCATTTTCAGCTGTCGAAGGACCGGTGAGCGAAGCAATGAAAAAACAATTAGGAATGGAAGGCAATGCTTTTTTTGCTTCAGGTGTGTCAATTGTGTTACATCCTTTTCATCCACATCATCCGATTATTCACATGAATGTGCGTTATTTTGAATTAGATAATGGAACGTATTGGTTTGGCGGAGGAATTGATTTAACACCTCATTACATCAATGAACAAGCTGCACGACTTTTTCATCAAGGACTAAAAAAACTTTGTAATCAATACCATATTGATTTTTACAGCAAATTCAAACCTTGGGCAGATACTTATTTTCATTTACCTCATCGTGGTGAGTCACGTGGAATTGGTGGAATTTTCTTCGATCATTTAGATGAAAATTGTGGTTTAGAGAAATCAAAAATCTTCGAGTTTTGTCTTGAACTGGGTAGATTATTTCCAATTCTGTATCGCCAACAAATTGATTTTAATACAGTAATTACAGCCACTGAAGCAGAATTGGCTTGGCAAGCTTCAAGACGTTCGCGCTATGTAGAGTTCAATTTATTACATGATCGCGGCACTAAGTTTGGAATCTATTCAGGCGGTCGTACCGAATCCATTTTAATGAGTATGCCACCGATGGCAAAATGGGAATACAATGTGGATCCAACGCCAAATTCAGAAGAAGCAAAAACCACTGAACTTTTGAAAAAAGTGATTGATTGGGTTTAGTTTTTGAATAATAAATCAGCTAGTTTTTAATTAATTAAATAATTTTTTTTAAGGATTTCCCAAAAGACTTGTTTTTCAATTAAATAAGGCTACCTTTACCAAAATTAATTTTATTACAATGAATAAAGGAACAGTAAAATTCTTCAATGAGACCAAAGGTTTTGGTTTTGTTGTAGATGAGGACACGAACAAAGAGTATTTTGTACACGTGACAGGTTTAATCGACAAAGTTAAAGAAAATGACGCTGTCGAATTCGATCTTCAAGAAGGTCGTAGAGGTTTGAACGCAGTTAATGTTAAGAAAGCATAATTAGTA
>CAMDGP010000070.1 GCA_945897765.1 Chitinophaga pinensis | reverse complement strand
CGAAGTTTAAAAACAAATCTAGATTTTCTGTTTTCAAAGAATAAAGACCACCAAAATCAAAGGTTTTCAAGCCTCTATATTGTAAACCACCTGAAATAATAATTCTTTCTTTTACGGCGCTCCAGTCCGATAGTAAATTAATGTCACCTACTTCCTGCCCATCTAATTTTAAATTTTCAATGTTAGCATCACCTTGATAAACTAAGTTTGTATAGGGATTTGAAAGTTTTGCCCAGCCTGAAAATTTACCTTCTACATTTACTCCTAAACCAAGCACTTTACTGATTTCTGCTAAATCAAAACGTTGAACGTCGATTTTTAAAATGTCTAAATCATTGTTGGATAAACAGCCATTTATTCGAATAAGTTGGTCATTTCTAACTAGTTTAAAGTTGGTCACCATTAAATCTTTTTCTGTCAACATGATGTCAGAGGCATTCGCAATTTCCCAACGTAATCCATTTAAAGAGAAAAACGAAGGACTTAGGTTGAAATTTAATTGGTTATTTTCAAGAATAACGGTTTTCCATTCGATAGAGGAATAATCATTTGAATTTGGGTTCCATGAAAGTTTTGAATCTAGGTTGCCATTTTTTCCAGTTGTTTCAAAGCGAATTTTGTCGAAACTCAAGGAATCACCATATTTAAGAGTTGTTATTTTGTAATCTCCAATAATGCCAGTTTGCGTAATATTTTGAGTGACAACGATATCGTCTAAAGTTATATCTTGATATTTCACAAAGCCAGAATTCAAATCCAAATTCAAAGTATGATTGATGGAATGATAATTTCCGCTTACCATTGTTCCTTTTTCTATTATTAAATCAGGAACGAAAATGGTCAAAAATTCACTTAAATCTCCAGTTTTTAAATTGAAATTAAAATCACTTATTTTTCGTTTATTATCAATTCTCTCAGTTATTCCAACTGATGGAAATACAAGTGATAAATCCTCCATGAAATCATCAAGAACCGTTTCATAATTAATGTTTCCTGATAAGTTCAACGATAAAATTGAACTATTTAAATGGAAAACATCAAAATTCTTCTGACATTGCAAATCCAATTTAATAACTGGGATATTCAATTCATCCCCACTTTGTTGAAATTGGAGAAAATTTGCTTGAATATTTCCAGAGATATTTTCTAATGATTCACCTTCTAGCTTACCTGAAATATGAGTTGAAATGCGCGAACTATCCTCCGTTGTGAAATTTAATTCGAAGAGATTCGCATAATCGAGTTGCAAGTCGAATTCATATTTTTGTTTCGCTCCAATTGAAATATTTCCAGTGTAAGCTAAGTCAACGTTTGGATCTTTAATTTTTAAATCAGCAAATAAATTATTATCAACTAATTCGCCATCTTGAACTGTGATATTCGTATAAGCATATTTATTAAAATCGAAGCGACTTAAATTTGCAAAAAGGTTGTGCATTGCAAAATCACCATTTTCATTAACGTCGCCATTTAATTTAAGTTTTCCACTCACTAATCCGAGCTGCGTATTGTCTAAAAAAGAACCCAGGTTGAAATTAGAAACATTTATAGCCATTGAATCCATATTCGTTGGATTAAATTTCAGAATATTGTTTTTGTTTTCAATGTGTATTGCTTGCAAAAGATTTACATTTCCTAATTCTGTTTTTGCCTCTTTGATTTTTACTTTGAAGTCTTCAAAAGAACCATTAAATACAAGTTGGTCCAAATCTATAAATTTCAGTTTTGAAACAGGTGCTTCGAATTTTAAAGGAGCTGTACCTTTTGGAAGTTTAAATGCTTCTAAATCTGCTAAAGTAACATACGTTTTTTGAAGATAAGCTGAGAGATTAGCCGTATTTCCTTTTCTGAAATCAGGAAGATTAATTGTACCTTTAACAAGCGTTTGTTTGCCGATTCTTAAATCTAAATTTTGAATACTTAAGTTCTTAATCGGATTTACAACCTTTGCCGTTAAGCGAATTTTATCGGTCATGCCTTCCATCGCACTTACGAAATAAGAAACATCAGTTAAATCCAATGTGCTCGGAAGAATATCAATGTCAAATTTAACCTTGTCTTCAAACTCATCAAATGCCGACCAATCTGAAAAAAGTAGATTTAATTTGGAAAAGAATAAATTAGACTGAGCTGTTTTTAAAGTAAATTTATTTAATTTGATTCCTCTTGAACTTAGATTTACATTCGCTTTAAATTGTTTTGCTTCAAAACCGCATCTTTCTTTAAAACTTAAATTATTGATTGAAAAGGCGACAATATCATCTTTTAAGGTCAGTTTTTCGACTTCAAGGTTTAATTTTGAAAGTCGTAAATGGTCATAATCTAATCCAAAAGGAAGAATTTCTTTTTGTAAATCGTCGTAACGCAAGTCGAAATTTTCAAGTATAATTGAATTGACAGTTAAAATAATTGGTTTGCTTTCAGAAGGAGGTGCATCACTTGAAAAGTAATCAACTATAAATTGAAAGTTGAATTCACCTTCTTTTTTCGTTTTATAAACCCATGCAGAACCATTTGAAAGTAAAACTTTTGAAACAACATATTCATTTTTTGAAAAGTTTAATTTGTCAAAAGTTACAAGAATTTCTTTGGTTGAAATAAGCGTTTCTCCTTTTTGATCTAAAGCTTTAACGCCTTTCAAAGCGATTTTATCAAGGAAAACTATTTCCAGTTTTTCAATGGAGATTTTGGTATTTAATTCCGCTGATAAATAAGCGGTTGCCTTTTGTGCTAAATAGGTCTGAAAAGGGGAGGAACGAATTAAAAAGGCAAGCGAAATAATAAAAATAAGAAGCCATTCAAAGCTGATTCCAATAATTCTTCCTACTATTTTGAGTAATTTTGCCATTCTTTCAATTACAAATTTAAAAATCTTTTGGCTGCACACACAATTATACTTGGTATTGAATCTTCATGCGACGACACATCCGCTTCCGTTTTACGGGATTTTGAGATTCTTTCCAACGTTACAGCAAATCAATCTATCCATGAGCAATACGGGGGCGTTGTCCCTGAATTAGCTTCACGATCGCATCAAGAGAATATTGTGCCAGTAGTGGAAGCGGCCATTAAAAAAGCAGGAATTTCAATTTTAGATATTGACGCAGTAGCCTTTACGCAAGGTCCAGGCTTATTGGGTTCCTTAGTGGTTGGAGCTTCTTTTGCAAAAGCATTTGCATTGGCGCTAAACAAACCTCTGCTTCCCGTTCATCACATGAAAGCGCATATTTTAGCACATTTCATAGATAATGAGAATAAACAAAAGCCAAGTTTTCCATTTTTGTGTTTAACTGTTTCTGGTGGACATACACAAATTGTGAAAGTTGAAAGCGCAAGTAAAATGACAGTCATTGGGAAAACTATTGACGACGCGGCAGGAGAGGCTTTTGATAAATCAGCCAAAATGTTGGGTTTACCTTATCCTGGAGGTCCTTTGATTGATAAATATGCTGAATTCGGTGATTCGACAAAGTTTAAGTTTTCAAAACCTAGAATTGAAGGATTAGATTTTAGTTTTAGTGGTTTAAAAACGTCAATTCTATATACAATTAGAGATCAGGTGAAGTTAAATCCTGATTTTATTGAAGAAAATAAATTTGATTTGTGTGCATCCATTCAACATACAATCATTCAAATATTGATGGATAAAATCGAAAAGGCAGTAAAAGAAACAGGGATTAAACAAGTTGCAATTGCTGGTGGTGTTTCAGCGAATTCTGGATTGAGACAAGCAATTGAAATGAAAAAAGACCAAGGATGGCAAATCTACATTCCAAAATTTGAATACTGCACAGACAATGCAGCTATGATTGCCATAACTGGAAAATTTTTATTTGAAGAAAAACAATTTGCAAATCAGAAGGTTGCGGCAAAAGCTCGGTTGGAATGGTAAAAGATTCAATGTTAAAGTTCTTAAAAATTATTTTTAGAAAAGAACAACTAAAACAATCTTTTGCTATATTCGATTAATATTAATTTTAAATTCTCATTGGTTATGGAAGCAACACTCATCGAAAAGGAAGAGATTCCTTCATTAACTTTTCACGACAAGTCAACAGTTAATCAACATCCACAGCTTCTCGAACAAATAGAGAAAGCAACAATATTAGGAAATGCACATCGCACTAAAGTTTCTATATACTTTCAAGACGATTCAAGTATCAAGAAAGTGGAGACGACAATTTGGGCAGCAGGGACAAAATTTATTTGTTTAAAAGGAGGAGTTTGGATTCCAATCAGTCGTTTACTAGAAATCAAAATATAATTATGCGTATACTAACTTCTGCTTTATTTTTATTCATTTACTCACAATATTTTAGTCAAAATCACGTCAAATGGTCCTTCGAATATGATAATATAAACCAAGCAATTGTAGCTTATGGTCGCATAGATTCAACTTGGCACACCTATTCGATTCATAATAAAAATAATTCAGGACCCATTCCAACAACATTAACAATAGAAAAAAGAAAAGGATACAAAATCACTGGTAAAGCTGCGGAAGTAAGTATCCCCAAAAAAGTATTTGATGCAAATTTTGATTCTGATTTATTTATAATTGATTTAATTTACATTGCTCAAGTACCAATTAAAATCAAAAAAGACGCAATAGTATCGGGAAAAGTAACTTATATGGTTTGTGACGATTCCAAATGTTATCCTCCTATTGATGTACCTTTCACTATTAAATTAAAAAAGTAATTCCAAAATGAAAAAAATCCTTTCCTCATTAATTGTTCTATCGTGTGTTTTTACTTCATTCTCTCAAGGGATGGAAGATTTTATTAAATGGCAATTGTCAGTTGAAAAACTAGATGATTCTCACGCGAATCTAGTCTTCACAGGTAAAATTGCTGAAACATATCATATTTTTTCATTAAAGCATGATCCTGCTCAAGCTGATGGAACGGGATTAGTGCCACAATTTGAATTTAAAAAATCAACAAACTATAATTTGGTTGGAAAACCTTTTGAAATTGGAAAACCAATTAGACATATTGATGAATTAGGAACTTCATTTATTTTTGAAAAGAAAGTGATTTTTAAGCAACAAATTGAAGTTCTTAGTAAAGAAGAATTTAATGTTGATTTTGGTATTCTCTTTTTTCAATTGTGTAATGATGATGGATGTGTTGGACCTTTTGATTTCGAAAATAAAATAAAAATTAAGGGTTTCATCCCATTTGGTAATACTAATCAAACATTAGAGGATACAACAAAAAAAGCCCAAGGAGATAATAAAACTACTTCTAATGAGACAGTAGCCAAACAACAAGAATCTAAACAATCACCTAAAAAAGAGAAAGATTCAAACATAGTTATTTTCGTAGCAGGATTTTTAGCAGGATTAGTGGCATTGCTTACTCCATGTATGTTTCCTATGATTCCAATGACTGTTACATTCTTTACAAAACAATCAAAAACAAAAAGAGAAGGTATTTTCAAGGCTTTAGTTTATGGTATTTCTATCATTTTAATTTATGTAACATTTGGTGTTATTTTCACTGCCGCAACAGGTCCTTTGGGATTAAATGATTTATCAACAAATATGTGGATGAATCTAATTTTCTTCGGGATTTTCGTCCTTTTTGCTTTTTCATTTTTGGGTGCTTTTGAAATTCAATTACCTAGTTCTTGGGTAAACAAAATGGATCAACAAGCGGATAAGGGAGGTTTAATTGGAATCTTCTTTATGGCATTCACGCTTGGATTAGTTTCTTTTTCGTGTACAGGTCCAATCATAGGTAGTTTATTAGTTGAGGCTGCGACAAGTGGCTCTTATTTAACTCCAGCAATCGGAATGACTGGATTCTCTTTAGCGTTAGCAATTCCATTTACACTGTTTGCTATTTTTCCAGGATGGTTAAATTCTTTACCTCAGTCTGGTGGTTGGTTAAACTCTGTGAAAGTAGTTTTAGGATTGATTGAATTAGCTTTGGCATTGAAATTCTTATCAGCAGTAGATTTAGCTTATCATTGGGATTTGTTATCAAGAGAATGGTTTGTCGCTATTTGGTTTGTTTTGTTTCTTTTAATGGGTGTTTACTTATTAGGAAAAATTCGTTTTTCACACGATTCACCTGTAGAAAAATTGAGCGTGCCACGTTTTATGTTTGCATTATTTGCTCTTATCTTTTCAGTTTATTTATTCCCTGGAATGTTTGGAGCACCTTTAAAAATCATTGATGGAATTGCACCTCCAAGAACACATTCAGAAGATAACTTTAGATTTGTAAATGGTGGCTTAGAAACAGGTTTAGTTAAAGATTCAACTTACGAAAAATTTGCCGCAGACATGCATCCAGTTGGAGATGGCTCAATTTTAGTTTTTCACGATTTGATAAAAGGTACTGCTTTTGCTAAAGAAAAAAACTTGCCGATATTATTAGATTTTACAGGTCACGCATGTCAAAATTGTCGTAAAACAGAATCATCTGTTTGGACAAACGATGAAATAAGACCCTTACTTCAAACAAAATTTGTAATAGTTTCATTGTATTGTGACGATCGAACACCATTACCAGCAGGTGAAGTTCGCTATTCAGAAATTGCACAACGACAAATCAAAAACGTAGGAAACAAATGGGCAGAATTACAAATTGAAAAATATCAAAGTTTCCAACAACCACTTTATGTTGTAATTGATCATGAAGGCAATGATTTGACAGAAGCAATTGGTTATACACCTGAAATTGGAAAATATAGGGCTTTCTTAGAAAAAGGAATTAAAGCATTTAAAAAGTAGACTTCTACTTTTTCGAAGTCGTTGATAAAATCCTGTATTAAGTTAAAATAAGAGTAGGGATTTGAGCTAAATTTGATTACTTGAATTTTAATGAATATGAAACTCTGTATTGCCGAAAAACCAAGTGTTGCCAAAGATTTAGCAGAAATTTTAGGAGCCCGAACAAAACGCGATGGTTATTTTGAAGGTAACGGTTACTGCGTTTCTTGGACATTCGGACACCTTTGTTCTTTAAAAGACCCTGAGGATTACAATCCAAATTGGAAATATTGGAAATTAGAAGATTTACCGATTATTCCACAACAATTCGGAATTAAAATCAAAGATGATCAAGGTGTTAAAAAGCAATTTGAAGTTATAAAAAGATTAGTTTCAGAGGCTGAAGAAGTTATAAATTGTGGTGATGCCGGGCAAGAAGGAGAACTCATTCAACGCTGGGTTTTATTAAAGGCAAAATGTAAAGTTCCAATTAAACGTTTATGGATTTCATCTTTAACTGAGGAAGCAATTAGAGAAGGTTTTAGTAAACTGAAAGATTCAAAAGAATTTGATAATTTATTCGCAGCAGGAAATTCAAGAGCGATTGGTGATTGGGTTTTAGGTATTAATGGAACACGATTATACACAAGAAAGTTTGGTCAGAACAAAATGACTTTATCAGTAGGACGTGTGCAAACTCCAACTTTAGCAATGATTGTTCAACGTCAGAAAGAAATAAATGCCTTTAAAAGTGACGAATATTGGGAATTGAAAACAATTTATCGTGAAACTGAATTCTTGTGTCAGATTGATAGGCTGAAAACTCAAGATAAGGCCGATAAAGGATTAGAATATTTGAAAGATAAACCTTTTGAAATCACTTCCTTTGAACAAAAAGAAGGAAAAGAAGGAAATCCTCGTTTGTATGATTTAACATCTTTACAAGTAGATGGAAACAAACGCTATGCTTTCAGTGCTGAGGATACATTAAAGCATATTCAAAGTTTATATGAAAAGAAACTAGTAACCTATCCACGTGTCGATACAACTTATTTATCCGAAGATTTGCATCCTAAAGTACCGGGGATTTTAGCTAATTTGAGAGACTATTCTCGTTTTACAGCTGCTGTTCTTCAAAATCCAATACCGAAATCGAAAACAATTTTTGACGATAAAAAAATAACGGATCACCACGCAATTATTCCAACAGGAGTGCATCCTTCTGGAATTACACCTGATGAAAATCGTATTTATGATTTGATTACCCGAAGATTTGTCTCGGTATTTTATCCAGAATGTAAAGTTTCAAATACGACCGTTCTTGGTAAAGTGGACAAGTTGGTTTTTAAAGCTACAGGAAAACAAATCATCGACCAAGGCTGGAGAGTTGTTTATGAAGATTTAAAGACTTCAAATTCAAGCGAAACAAAAGAAAGTAAATCAAAAGAAACGGAGGAAAAAATCTTACCTCTTTTCACTGAAGGAGAATCTGGGCCTCACGAGCCAGTTATTCACAAAGGAAAAACCAGTCCTCCAAAACCCTACACCGAGGCAACATTATTGCGAGCAATGGAAACTGCTGGAAAAATGGTTGAAAATGAAGAAATGCGTGATATTATGAAAGAAAATGGTATTGGAAGACCATCAACACGTGCGAATATTATCGAAACGCTTTTCAAAAGAAAGTATATTGAGCGTAAAAAGAAAAACATCATCGCCACAGAAACTGGAATGCAATTGATTGATGTTATTTCTAATGAGTTACTAAAAAGCCCAGAATTAACTGGGCAGTGGGAATATAAATTACGTCAAATTGAAAAAGGAACTTATAATGCTCAAACTTTTAAAGATGAACTTTATAAAATGGTTCGTGGAATTACAGACGAAGTAATTTTTAAAAACTGATTATTCGTTAATGAAATAGTATCTGAAGTTAGCTGTAGCAGCTCCATTACGATCTATTAATTCTATTTTTTTAGTTGTTAAAACTTTTACGTCATAAACAACCCTTGGGTCATACACTTGTGGCAGTTGAATGTTTGTTACGATTCTTTGTTTATCAATTTCACCTTCTAAAGCAGGTAACCAATTCCAAGAACCAGTATAAGTAATATTATCAATTGTTCTAACCAAAATAGAATCATTTCCTTCTATTGAAAAGCTAATGGTCTGGTTTGAAGTTATTTCGTTCCCATTATTATCAACTATTTTCTCAAGTTTCCATGTTTTATCCATTAATCTTTTTTCAGGCGACTTTAAAGTTATAAATGGTTTTTCGTATCTGCCACATGATGCGATAATGAAAACTGATGATAAGACTAGAAAGATATTTTTCATATAGTAAGTTTTGTGTGCAAATTTAATGTTTTTTTTTACATTTTGTTTGGTGCTTTAATTCCAAGAAGTTTTAAGCTTTTTTTAATAATTTTTGACACTTCTAGACTAATTTTTAAGCGATTCATCTTTAATAACAAATTTGGCTCGATATTGATTTTCACACTTTGATAGAAGTGATTGTAGGCTTTAACCAATTCGTACATGTAGTTAGCAATCAATGCTGGTGAAAAAGTTGTTGCTGCTTCATTCACAATTATTGGAAAATTATTTAACAGTTTAATAATCTCAATTTCTTCTTTTGTCAATTCTACTTCTTGATAGGACAAATCCAAATCGCCAGCTTTAAAAACCAAAGAACAAATTCTTGCATAAGTATATTGTATGAAAGGTCCAGTATTTCCATTTAAATCAATTGATTCATCTGGGTTGAATAACATTCGTTTTTTTGGATCTACCTTCAAAAGGTAATATTTTAAGCCACCCATTCCGATTTGATAATATAATTGCTCACGTTCTGGTTCACTCATTC
>CAMDGP010000069.1 GCA_945897765.1 Chitinophaga pinensis | reverse complement strand
AATACCAATTGTATGACAACACAACTGGTGTTTCAAATACCCATAAAGCAAATAAAGCAATCGCTGAGGAAGAATACCAACTTTTCAGAACGAAATTAAACGAACTTATCCAACGTATGGAACTGCTTGAAGGAAAATTAGCTGCTGTTGGAATTCCATATTCAAAATCGAGAGGATTGGATTGGAAGAGAGATTGATTGGTTAAATAATTTATGAATTTTGTAATTAAAAATTAACAAATATTTTCTTTTTGTATTACATTTGCATTTAATCATTAATTTTTAAAAATGAAAAAAAGTAAAATTTTAGTAGCCTTAACAGGGCTTTTGTTCTCATTTGGGATCAATTTTAATTCATCTGCACAGGCTGTAGAACAAGGTAATATCATTGTAGATGCATATTACGGATTTCCAAATTTATATACAACTGTTTTTAAAGCTGCTTATGCAAATACAGGAAGTGAATTGGATCTAAAAGTTAATGGTGCTGGACCTTTGGGTTTGAGAGGTGAGTACATGGTTACCGAAAAAATAGGACTGGGGTTAGATTTAGGATTTAATAATTCTAAAGTATCTTATAATGAGATTTCTCAAGTATATAATTCAACTACAGGGAATTATGATAACCTAACCTATTCATACGATTTTAAAACAAAAAAAATCGGAGTACTTGTTTGTTTTAATTATCACTTTTTAGATAATGACAAATTTGACTTGTTTAGTACAGTTGGTGTAGGATATGCAAATCGTTCTTTTTCTTTCACATCCACTGATCCGGACTATGTTTCGACAGATGTTAAAAGCTTAATACCAGTTGGAAGTAAAGTTGGTTTAGGCATGCGTTATTTCTTTACACAAAACATTGGTGCAAACTTACAATTAGGTTTCGGACAAGGAGGAATTCTAAACGCTGGAATTAGCGCTAAATTCTAATAGGTTAATATAAATATTTTAAACAGCTAACTTTTGTTAGCTGTTTTTTTATTTCCTAAAATTTGATATTATCCATTCCATAAAATTTTTAGTATTATGACTCTTAGTTAAAAAATACTTTTTTTCGATAAAAGTCAAATCTAAATTCAAACAATTATTTCCCAATCAAACGTTATTAACATCACAGCTTGTATCTTCGTGTAGCATGACGTTCGGAACAAAATTACTTTTTACTGCCTTATTGAGTCTTTTGCCTTTTCTGTCATCGGCTCAGTTTTCAAGTAACCGACAATTTCAATCAGCCGCGGCGGACTTAAGCAAGAAATCTTTCCAAATTGATACGCTTACAATTTATCCAAACTCATTCGTGGTCTTGGCTGGAAAAGATACGCTCTCTAAAAATGAGTACGATTTTAATTATTCAACCAACAGCTTTAAGCTTAACAAAAACAGAACGGATACACTGACATTTAGCTATCAAGTGCTTCCATTTGAATTTAATAAAACAATAAAAAAGCGCGACACAACTATCATTTACCAAGAAAATAAAGGTGATCGAGATAAATTCAAAATTGAAAATACGTATACAGTCAACGATATTTTTGGTGGTTCAGATCTAACGAAAAACGGAAGTATTTCGCGCGGCGTTTCTTTTGGTAACAATCAAGATTTGGGTGTAAACTCATCTTTAAACCTTGAATTAACAGGGAACATCGCACCTAATCTCAAAGTTATTGCTTCGGTTTCAGATGCTAATTTACCGATTCAACCAGACGGAAACACGAACAAACTACAGGAATTTGACCAAGTTTTTATTCAAGTTTACAACGATAATCTAAAAGTCGTTGCTGGGGATTTTTGGCTTTCGAAACCAACAGGTTATTTTCTGACTTATAAAAAACGAGCGCAAGGTTTAACCGGCGAATATTCGTGGTTGACACCTAAAGGAAATAAATTGCAAACTCAAATTAGTGGGGCACTTTCAAAAGGTAAATTCAACCGTCAAATCATTCAAGGAATTGAAGCCAATCAAGGACCTTATCGGTTGGTGGGAAGCGAAAATGAACCTTTTATTCTCATTCTTGCGGGAACAGAACGTGTTTACATCGACGGAAAATTATTAGTTCGAGGTCAAGAATTTGATTATGTAATTGATTATAATTCTTCTGAATTGACGTTTACTTCCCGCAATCAAATCACAAAAGACACCCGTATTGTGGTTGAATTTCAATATTCAGATCAAAATTATGCAAGGTCGTTAGTGCAAAATTCAACAACTTTTACAAGTAAAAAAGTCAATTTATGGTTCAATATTTACAGTGAGCAAGATGCCAAAAATCAATCGTTGCAACAAACCTTAAGTCCCTCACAAAAATTCTATCTCGGACAAATTGGCGACGATTTAAGTCAAGCACAAATTAATAGTATTGACTCTGTTGGCTTTATCGAAAACCAGATTTTGTATCGACTTACTGATTCGTTAGGCTATGATTCCGTTTTGGTTTATAGCGTTTTGCCAGCCGATGCAAAATACCGCGCGAGTTTTCAATTGGTGGGGCAAAATAACGGTGATTACATTCTTGATTCATACAATGCGCTTGGAAAAGTGTATAAATGGATTGCTCCAGTAAATGGTATTTCTCAAGGAAATTATGCTCCTGCTCGATTAATTATTACGCCAAAACAAAAGCAAGTTATTAGCGCAGGCGGACTTTTTAAACTATCGAAATCCGTGAGTATTGAAACAGAAAGTGCGCTCTCTAACAACGATGTAAACACTTTTTCTAAAATCCAAAAAGAAAACGATCAAGGCTTTGCACAAATGACGCGTATATTGCATAAATTAAATTTCGGGAAAGATTCCATTCCTAAGTGGCAACTCGAAAGCAAAGCAGAAATCGAATATCTAAGCACAAACTTTAGTCCTATTGAACAGTATCGAAAAGTGGAATTTGATAGAGATTGGAACACTAGAAACAAAGGTTTTACTGGTCAGCAATTAAGTGCAAATATGGGAACGACACTCAAAAACAAAGACTTTGGAAGGATAAATTTGGAGGGGCAACGTTATTCGATAAGTAATCAATATCAAGGAAATCGAATTGCAACAGAGGGAAATTGGAATCAAAAAGGCTGGAATTTAAAATGGGATGGTAGCGCCTTGAAATCGAATGAAAACACTACATTTTTAAACCAAAGCAATCAATTTATCCGGCATCGAGCAAGCATTTCAAAAGATTTTAAATTGTTCAGAATTGGTTTTATTGACGACCACGAATACAACCTTTTTAGAGGAACGAATGCGACAATTCAAACTACAAGTTATCAATTCTACGATCAACAATTTTTCATTTCAAGAGGCGATTCAAGCGGGAATTCTTATAAAATTTTCTACCGCGAACGCTACGACCAAAAAGCTGATTCAGTTGATTTAGTGGGGGTTGCAAAAGCGACAACTGCCGGTGGAGAAATTAATTTATTGTCGCTGAAAAATCAAAAACTAACCATTCTAACCGCTTATCGTTCCTTGAAAATCAAAGATTCACTGCTACTCCAACAAACGCCTGAAAATTCGTTAGTTGGACGTTTTGACTACGAAGCACGCTGGTGGAAATCAGCTTTGACTTTGACTACCTTTTACGAAGTTGGTTCTGGATTAGAACAGAAAAGAACTTTTCAATATCTAAAAGTAAACGATGGTCAAGGAATTTATACTTGGGTAGATTATAACAGTGACGGAATCAAGGACTTGAATGAATTTGAAATAGCACAATTCGTGGATCAAGCGAGTTATATTCGCATTTTTACACCTAGCAACGAATACGTAAAAACCTATTCCAACGAGTTTAATCAAAGTGTTTTTTGGAGACCAGAAAAATTATGGAGTACTAAAAAAGGCGTTTTAAAAGTGCTTTCACTTTTCTCCAATCAAGCACGCTTACGCATCAATCGTAAGTTGAATGCCTTCGATATCAATACTGCTTTTAATCCTTTTGCAACTGATGTTGAAGACATTAGACTTGTAAGTGCAGGTTCAACTGTTCGCAACACTCTGTTTTTCAATCGTACGTCGAGTGTGATTACTGCCGAATATACTTTTCAAGATTCGCGCACGAAAAATTTATTGGCAAGTGGGTTTGATTCCCGAAAAAACGCCTCTCACGATATTTCCATTCGTTGGAATTTGACACCAAAATTTTCAATCGAAACGAAAGCTCAAAGTGGCGAAAAACTTTCTGCTGCCGATTACACAGTTGGTAGAAACTATGATTATCGTTTTCAGTTTATTCAACCGAGTTTGATTTATCAGCCTTCGACAAATTTTAGAATTGGAATTGACAGTAGAATTGGCAATAAAGTGAATGCTGAAAATCTTGGTGGCGAAACGTGTTCCTTGTTAGAAGTTGGTAGCAACTTGAAATTTAATCAAACTGAAAAAGGTAGTTTGCAAGGAGAATTTAAAACCATTCAATTAAATTTTGTTGGAAATCCAAACTCGGCAATTGGGTTTGAATTATTAGAATCGCTTCGTCCAGGAGTGAATTATACTTGGAATTTTGGCTACCAACGAACAATTTCCAAAAACTTGCAAATGACCATTCAATATTTGGGACGGAAATCAGAAAATACGCGAACAATTCACAGCGGAGGAATGGAAATTAGAGCCTTTTTCTAAAACTTCAAATGCTTCACTGAATTTCCAGAATTTTGAATTTCTTTCAAGGAATTGATACCGATATTCAAATGATCGTCAACGTATTCTGTTGTCACTTTCGCATCGCTTGCTTCTGTTTTCACTCCATCTGGAATCATTGGTTGATCGCTCACTAAAAGTAAAGCCCCAACAGGGATTTCGTTGTAAAAACCAACGCTAAAAATCGTCGCTGTTTCCATATCAATTGCCATTGCTCGAATGGTGCGCAAATATTCTTTAAATGCTTCATCATGCTCCCAAACGCGTCTATTTGTCGTGTAAACCGTACCTGTCCAATAATCTCTACCCGCCATTCGGATTGTGTGAGAAATCGCTTTTTGAAGATTAAACGATGGTAAAGCTGGAACTTCAGCTGGAAAATAATCATTCGATGTTCCTTCTCCACGTATTGCTGCAATCGGCAAGATTAAATCTCCAATTTCATTTTTCTTTTTCAATCCGCCACATTTTCCTAAAAAAAGCACACCTTTTGGTTGAATCGCTGTTAACAAATCCATTATCGTTGCTGCCATTGCACTTCCCATACTGAAATTGATAATCGTAATTCCTTCAGCTGTAGCAGACTGCATCGGACGTTCTTGCCCGTCAATTTCAACGCCGTATTTCTCAGCAAACATTTTTACATAACCACCAAAGTTCGTTAGCAAAATATATTGCCCGAATTCTTCTAGTTTTTTCCCCGTGTAACGTGGTAACCAGTTTTCTACTATTTCTTCTTTTGTTTTCATTTTTTTGAGGGAATGAGTTTATGAGGGAATGAGTTTATGATGAATGAGGGTATGAGAAAAGAAACATAACTCAAAGTGAGATTCCAACTTCCCCCTTTGAAGGGGGATTGAGGGGGATGAATATTTAACTTTGCTTCAGCAATAAGTCACCTCCCTTAATCCCTCCTCAAGGAGGGAAACAAATACGTAATTCGCAATTCGCAATTTTACACAAAGCTTGTCGAAATGCCGCAATTTTCAATCCGTAATCTTCTAATCTGCAATCTTTATAATCAACCGCTCCTCTTCCTTCATAACTTTTACTAAATTATTTTTTGTCAAGGTTTTAATACTCGTATCCCACGCTTTATTACTCATTTCAAATTTTGCTCTCAACTCGGGCAATTCAAGTTCTCTTTCAACTTTCATTACATCAAATATCGCTTTTTCGTTGTCGTTCAGTTCTATTTTTACCGATTTTGTTTCTGGACGCATTTGAGGGAAGAACAACACTTCTTGAATCGAAGAATTATTCGTCAACAACATCACCAAACGGTCGATTCCAATTCCCATTCCTGACGTTGGTGGCATTCCGTATTCCAATGCACGCAAGAAATCTTGGTCGATAAACATCGCTTCGTCGTCGCCTTTTTCAGACAAGCCTAATTGCTCTTCAAAACGCTCGCGTTGGTCTATTGGATCATTTAACTCAGAATATGCATTAGCAATTTCTTTTCCGTTCACCATCAACTCAAATCGTTCTGTTAACTCTGGATTTTCGCGGTGACGTTTACATAATGGCGACATTTCAATCGGATAATCCGTGATAAACGTTGGCTGAATGTAGTTTCCTTCGCATTTCTCACCAAACAATTCATCAATCAATTTTCCTTTACCCATTGAAGGCGTCGTTTCAATTCCCATATTTTGACAAGCTGCACGCAATTCATCTTCCGTTTTTCCGTCAATGTCAAATCCAGTAAAATGCAAAATCGCATCGCGCATTGTAACACGTGCAAACGGCGCTTTTAACGAAATTTCTTTGTCGCCCACTTTGATTTCTGTCGTTCCACAAACGTCTAACGCAACGCGCTCGATCATTTTCTCTGTGAAATCCATCATCCAGTTGTAATCTTTGTAGGAAACGTAAATTTCCATAACTGTAAATTCTGGATTGTGTGTGCGGTCCATTCCTTCGTTGCGGAAATCTTTTGCGAACTCATAAACGCCATCAAAACCACCAACAATCAATCTTTTCAGATACAATTCATTGGCAACTCTCAAATACAATGGCATATCCAAAGCGTTATGATGTGTGATGAAAGGACGTGCCGCTGCTCCACCTGGAATTGGTTGAAGAATTGGTGTTTCCACTTCTAAATAACCGAAACCATCAAAAAAGCGACGCATAGAACTAACGGTTTTTGAGCGTTTGATGAATGTATCTTTCACTTTTGGATTTACAACTAAATCGACATAGCGTTGACGGTAGCGCAATTCCGCATCCGTAAACGCATCGTGAACAGTTCCTTCCGAATCTGTTTTTGGCAATGGCAAAGGTCTTAATGCTTTACTTAAAACCGTAAATTCTTGTACGTGAACGGAGGTCTCCCCTACTTGCGTTTTGAAAACGTAACCTTTCACGCCAATGAAATCACCTAAATCCAACAATTTTTTAAACACTTCATTGTAAAGCGTTTTATCTTCTCCTGGACAAATTTCGTCGCGGTTAAAATACACTTGAATTCTTCCTGACGCGTCTTGTAACTCAGCGAAAGAAGCTTTTCCCATCACACGTTGACTCATCATTCTACCTGCCAAACAAACCTGCTTACCGTCTTCAAAATTCTGCTTGATGTCTGTTGCATAAGCGCTAACCGGATAAAGTGCCGCTGGATAAGGATCAATTCCCAAATCGCGCAATTTTTGAAGTGACTCGCGTCGTAAGATTTCTTGTTCAGAAAGTTCAGAATGACTCATGTTTTGTTTTTGTTTTAATGTGCAAAGATAACTTTTGAAAATGAAATAAGTTGAGAAGTGATAACTGAAAGTGGAAAGAGAAGAATTAAAAGTGAAAAGTTAAGAGTGAAGATTACAAATTCAGTCATTGATTATGTCTATTCAGCTTTAATAAAATTCAAAGTTGTGCTTACTAATTTGAAACAAAAATTAAAATTATTTCGTTTATTTTACGAAACTTTAATTATTTTATTTATCTTATTTTACTAATATTTTAATTTAAATATCTCATTTTAAAGTAAATATTGTAAATTTGTTTCGTAAAATAAAGTAATTTAAACAATGAAAGAACGTTTCAAAGAGGTAATAGCAGAGAATCAAACGCTAAATTTCAAAAGCGGTTTTTTACGCGAACAAACAATACCATTAAACACAAAATTAATAATCAGCCTAATAGGCGCTCGTCGAAGCGGAAAGACATACTTATTGTATCAACTTATAAATCAATTACTTGATAGTGGAGTTGAACGTAAAAATATACTTTTTATCAATTTTGAAGATGAGAGACTACGAGCTGAAACAGATGAATTAGATTTTATCCTTCAGGCATTTAATGAACTATATCCCGACTTAGAATGGGAAAATACGCATCTCTTTTTTGATGAAATACAAAATGTAACAGGTTGGGAGAAATTCATACGTCGTGTTTATGATACGAAAACTAGAAACATCTATATCACAGGTTCAAACGCAAAATTATTGAGTAGTGAAATCGCAACCGCCTTACGTGGTCGTTCTTTGAGTTACACTGTTTTTCCATTGAGTTTTCGTGAATACCTCAACGCCTTGAACGTTGAAAAAACCACAAAAACACAGCAACAAAGAAGCAAACTCATCCACTACGCAGGAGAATTTATGTACAACGGTGGTTTTGCAGAAACGATAGTACTCGAAAAACCAACGCGTATAAAATTATTACAAGAATACTTTAATGTGATGATGTTTCGCGATGTGGTGGAACGCTATAATGTGCGTGCAATCGACGTTCTTCGCTTTTTTATCAAGAAGATATTTGCAAGTGTCACTGTTCCGTTTTCCATAAATAAAACATTTAGAGACTTAAAATCAATGGGGTATAAAATAAGCAACAATTATCTGTATGAATTTTATGACCATTGCAATGCTGTTTTTCTAACACAATCTATCGACAAATTTGATTACTCAGAAATCAAACAAGCGAAAAGTGAAAAGAAAACGTATGTTATCGACACGGGTTTGCTTTCAGCGATTGAATTTTCAGTATCCAAAAACAACGGAAAACTTTTTGAAAATATGGTTTTTTTGGAACTATTGAAGCAAGGCAATAAGTTGTTCTATTTTAAAACAAAGTACGAATGCGATTTTATCCTTGAAAAAGAAGGCACCTTCTACCCTATTCAAGTCGCTTATCAGTTAAACGATTCAGATACTCGGAAAAGAGAACTTCGAGGATTGTTAGAAGCTTGTCGCTATTTGAATGTAACAGAAGGAACAATCATCACTTTTGACCAAGAGGAAGTTATCGAACAAGACAATATCAAAGTGAATGTTGTGGCTTTTTATAAGTATTTTTTGTAAACTTCTTTTACCTATTATTTTCCCTTCAAAGGTCGAATTTTGTTTTTAAGTGCGAAAATCAATAGGAGAATTGCCACGAATGCAAAACTTCTACCGATGAAATCTCCATAAGTTGCATAAATCGTTTGCTTTTTTGACAATTGCACTTCTGCTTTGATTACCGCAGGAACCCACCAATCTGTCGTTTGCAAAACTTCGCCTTTTTCGTTTATAACGCCGCTTGTACCTGTATTCGCTGAACGAACTACCCAACGTCTGTTTTCGATTGCTCTTAAACGCGCAAAACTAAAATGCTGTTTGTATCCAGGCGTATCTTTCCACCAGCCATCATTCGTGATAATACACAACAATTCTGCTCCTGATCGAACCTGTTGCGCAACAAAATCACCATAAATTGATTCATAACAAACAATTGGTGCGATAATCGAATTTTTCGTTTTAAAGTTTTTCGGATAAGCTTCAATTCCCAATGTTCCAGAGGTTCCACCATTACTTATTGCCAACTCCTCCAAAAATGGAAAATAATTCGAAAACGGCAATTTCTCAACCCCTAAAACCAACTTTGATTTATGGATAAAACTATGTTTACCAGACTTTGGAATAAATAAAGAGGTGTTGTAACTTTCGTAAAATCCATTTCCATTACCAAGCGGTAAAGTCGCTCTTGAAACCTTCTTTTTGAAAGCAAGTGCTGTGGAAGCACCAA